>NZ_JBEYWV010000047.1:0-70698 GCF_040644575.1 Streptomyces sp. NPDC046939 | reverse complement strand
TCGGGGTCGAGGAGGGAGGGGCCGTGTTTGCGGCGCGGATCGAGGACATAGCGGGCGCCGGTCTCGACGGTGGCCGTCAGACGGTAGCGCTCCAGGAGCCGGCCCACCTGACGGGTGCGCTCCGCGAGGTCCGGGGTGAGCGGGTCCAAGTGCATGTGGTCGAGGGTCAGGCCGACCCCGTCGTAGCCGAGGTCGGAGAGGAGGGCGAGGGCGTCGTCGAGGCGGAGGTCGGTGAGGCCGTTCGTGCCGTAACCGAGGCGGATGCTCATGTAGGGCTCACTTTCCTGGCCAGCCGGCGCGCGACGGGAGCGAGTGCGGTGAGCAGCGCCGCGGCGGTGAGCGGCCCCGAACGCGCGGTGAGCGCCGCCTGCAGGGGAATGACGGCGCGGATGCCACCACTGACCGCCCGCTGGCTCAGCGGGGGCGACGGGTTCAGCGCGGCGTGCAGGAGCGGCACCCCGGCGGTCGCCGCGTAGACCCCGGCGAGGCCCGAGCGTGCGAGGGCACGGGAGGTCCCGGCCGTGCTGGAGGCAGGGCCGCGCGCGACCAGCACACTGATCACCGCTGTCGCTCCCAGCGCGACCAGTGCCGTGCCGGGGGCGCCGCCCCGGGTCTCGGTGCGCGAGACGGCGGTGACGGAAAGGGTGTGCGCGCCGAGCGCGGCGGCGGGCAGCAGCGCCCGGCGCACCGCCGGGCCACGTCGGCCCGCGTGTGCCGGCGAGCCGGTGGTGGCGATCGCTCCGAGGAGCAGGTCGAGCGCGCGCGTCGCAGCCATGGCGGCGGGACCCGCGGGCGTGTGCTTCAGGCGCAGGTCGTACGCCCAGGCGGTGCCGGCGAGGGTCGCCGCGGTCAGCCCGGCGGGACGGCCCGCGGCCAGGGCGAGACCGACCCCGGCCGCGGTCAGTGCGACAGCGGCGGCCAGCGCCTGTCCCGAGGTGATCCGGCCGGAGGGGAGGGGTCGGTGCGGACGGTCGACGGCGTCCTCCTCCCGGTCCGCCCAATCGTTGAGCGCCATCCCGGCTCCGTAGAGACACATCGACGCTCCGGCCGCGAGCGCGGTGCAGCCGCCCGGGCGAAGTCCGGCCGCGGCAGCCCCGGCGAGCGCGTCGCCGGGCGCGGTGCACAGGGCGGAGACGCGCAGGAGGTCGGCCCAGTCGCGGGCGGCGCTCATCGCTCCTCCGCCAGGCGTGCGGCGAGAGCGAGGAGAGCGTCGTACTGCTCCCCGAGCGCCGACGAACCGCCGTCCGGATCCTTGAAGAAGAAACCCAGTTCGGGCAGCGGTCCCGCGATGCCTGCCTCATGGGCGCGGGCGACAAGCCGCACCAGGTCGAGCACGAGGGGCGCCGCGAGCGCCGAGTCACAGCCCTGCCATGTGGTCTGCAGGACCATCCGTGCACCGAGGAAACCTTCGAAGGCGATGTGGTCCCAGGCGGTCTTCCACTCGCCGAGCGCGGGAACGTCGTCGATGTGCACCTCGCCCTGAGGCAGCGAACCGAGATTGTCCGTCAGCACCCGGTTCTTGCCTGCGTTCTTGGCTGCGGCGGCCGCCGGATCGGCGAGCGCGGCTCCGTCGCCGCCCCCCAGCAGATTGGTGCCCGACCAGGCCCGCACGTCCAGCGCCCGCTGGCGGAACATCGGCGCCAGCACGGCCCGCAGCAGCGTCTGCCCGGTCTTGCCGTCCCTTCCCGCGTACGGCACGGCGGCCGTCCGTGCCGTCTCGGCGAGGGCGTGATGGTGTACCCCGGCGGACGGTGTGAAGTTCACGTAGGCGCACCCCGCGCGCAGGGCGGCGGCGGCATACAGGGAGCTGGCCGGCAGACGCGCGGCGTCCTCGGCCGGTGTCGGTTCGGTGGAGGCGACGTTCACCACGACGGTACGGGCGACATGGGAACGCCGGGCGAAGTCCGCGATGTCGGCAGCGAAGGCGGTGATCAGCTCCTCGTCGGTACGGGAGTCACCTGCCACGGGCCCGCCGGCGCGTATCTCCGCGTCGGCGGCAGCCAGTTCACCGGCGACGGCTCTTGTCAGGCCGTGCGGCAGGACGCCCTGCTCGGCCAGGGCCTCGGCGCGTTTGGGCAGGGACCAGTCCACGGTGTCGTGGCCGCCGAAGACGAGGGAGCGCAGGGCGGGCAGACGGGCGTACGCGAAGGGCTCGGTCTCGGTGACCATGCCGGTCGGCGGGCAGAGCCCGGCGGCGACAGCGGCACATCCGGTGACCGCGGTCGTGGCCACGGAGCCACGCGCGCCGATGAACCACACCCCTGTGCCGCTTCTGGGTCCGGGCCGGGTACCGGACGGTTCGTCGTGCTCGGACATGGAAGGCCTCCTGAGTGCTGGAAGTTTCGACAGGCGGGGTGGAGCGCTGGGCCGGGAGCCGGGCCGCTGCCGTCCGTGCCCGGGGCGCGGGTCCTGACCGCCCGTCACCGCGTGCGCTGTTGCAACTGCTCGGCCAGTTCGTTCCAGGCCGCGGCGCAGCTTCGGGCGAGGTCGGCGACCTCGGGCGCCCAGTGGCAGGGCAGCCCCTGGCCGAGAACCTCGATGCTGTCGCCGTCGACGCTGTAGTGGTGCAGCCAGCGCAGGGCGCGCCGGCCGGCCTCGGTGTGCCGGAGGGAGGGGTCGTCACTGAGCTTGGCGAGCAGCCTCTGCCGGTCGACGGTGGACGGGCCGCGCGACTCCTGGGCGGCGACGGCCGCGGCCCGCGGTGGCGGCGCGGCACCGGCAGCGGTGGCCTGGGCCGGGCCGCCGCTGCCGGTGCGGTAGCGGACCGGGACGGGACTCTCGCCGCGCTCGAGGCGACGGCGCACGTCGCGCACGGTGGTGGGGGAGAGGTTGGTCGCTCGCGCGACCTCGCGCAGCCCGGCGTCGGGCCGCTCCCGGAAGATCGCGGCGGCCTGGCGCCGCCGCCACGTGCTGTCGAGTGGCCGCACCCGGCCGTCGCGGCCGATGCGTGTGCCGGTCTGTGGGCCCTCTTCACCGGCCGCATGTGCGCGGATGCGCGAGACGGTCTTGTCGGAGATGCCGGTGGCGACGGCGACCGCCCGGTCCGACCACCGCGGGTGGGTCTCGATGATGCGGGCGGCCGCGGCCGCCCGGTCGGCGCGGGAGAGGGGCAGGCCATGAGTGACGTTGGCCTCTACGGACAGCACGAAGGCGTCGGCAGGATCGCAGTCGAGGAACCTCGCCGGGATCTCCGTACGTCCGTTGAGCAGGGCCGCACGGACCCGGTGCACCCCGTCGACGACACGGAAGGTGGGCCGGTGCACGGTGATGGGCGGCAGTGAGTCCCCGGTCTCGGCGAGCAGCCGGATGTGTTCCGGGTCCTCCGGGTCCAGCCGGGGCGAGTCGGACAGGACGAGTGAGTCGATCCGCACGAGTGTGGGTGGCTGTGACTCGGTCCGAGAGCTCGACGGTCCTCTCTCGTCGAGGCTCACGACCGGGTACGTCAACCCATCGGCCAGAGACAACGTGCCCTCCTGACAGGGATTCTCTGCGCGTATGTGGACAGCCCCGGCTGCGTCGCAACGTCGTCGCACCACGGACTGGGGACGAAACAGTACCGTACGGACGGTCTTTTTTTAGGTCGGAATGGCCGGGGCCGCACCCCGATGGACGCCGTCTCAAGTGAGGCTCGAGTCAGGCACCCGCCGCAGAGCATCCCTTGCATTTGGCTGAAAAGACCTGCTCTGGCGCCTCCCTGCGCGACAGCTCGCATTGAGTCATTCATTCGATTCGATGGCCCCCGCACTAGATTCAAAACCGACACGTTGGTTTTATGTACCTCTACGAACTTCCCTCCGGACCGAGAGAGCCAGACAGTGAGCCAACAGGAGCGGGCCACCCGGACCCAGACCGCACTCATTCGCTCGGCGGCCGAAATGTTCGAGCGGTACGGCTACGAGAAGGCGAACCTGAACGACATCAGTTCCGGCGCCGGAGTCAGCCGCGGCGCCCTGCACTTCCACTTCGACAGCAAGGCGGAGGTGGCCGCCGCGGTCGAGCGTGCCGCCGCGCACACCTTGCGCCGGACGATGAACGAGGTGCCTTCGCAGGAGACGAGCGCGTTGCAGGTGCTGGCGGACCTCTCGCACCGGCTCGTGCATCTGCTGCTCTGGGACGTCGTCGTCCGTGCCGGATTCCTGCTGAGCTGCGAGGCGGGATCGCGCGTCCGCACCGACCTTTGCCTCGAGTGGCGCTCCTACGTGCACGGGCTTGTGGCCCGCGCCGCCGACGAGGAGACCCTCGCACCGGGTGTCTCACAGGAAGGCGCGGTGAAAGCGGTGGTGGCCGCGACGGTCGGGTTCGTGGTGCTCAGCCGGGCCGACAAGGAGTGGCTGAGCGACCGGACCGTCACCGGCTTCTGGAGCCTGCTGCTGCCTTCGCTGGCGGATCCCGCGATCATGGCGGGTATCCATCCGGAAGGCACCGCTGCGCCGGCCGTCGGGCGAGGCCGCACGGGGGTGTGAGCCCCCGTCGCCGCGCACCGGATACCGTTCGCCGACGCCGGAATCAGGGCTCACACACCGGACTTCGGCGCTACGCTTCGGGCAGCGAACAGGCCTGGGGGGCGCGATGACGCAGGTGCAGGGGCAGAGAACGCTGGCGGGCAAAGCCGCTCTGATCACCGGAGCCAGTAGCGGCATCGGCGCTGCCGCGGCCCGGGTGTTCGCACGGGAGGGGGCCCGTCTGGTGCTGCTCGCCCGGCGTGAGGAGCGCATCGCGGCACTGGCTGCCGAACTGCGTGCGAGCGGTGCGCAGGCGTCCTTCGTCACGGGCGACGTCCAGGTCTCGGACGATGTCGAGCGTGCGGTGGCGCACACCGTGCAGACATACGGGCGGCTCGACGTGGCTTTCAACAATGCGGGTACCGGCGGGGACCTGATGCCGCTCCACCTGATGGAGGACAAGTCCTACGACCTCGTCATGGACACCAATGTGCGGGGCGTGTGGAACTGTCTGCGCCACGAGATCAAGGCGATGATGACGGCTTCCGGCGGCTCGATCGTGAACACGAGCAGCGTCGCGGGCCTGGTGGCCAGCCGGGTGCCGGCGCCCTACATAGCCGCCAAGCATGCCGTGATCGGGCTGACCAAGGCCGCCGCGGTCGAGTACGCGGGCAGCGGGATCAGGGTCAACGCCATAGCACCGGGCCTGACCCGGTCGGAGATGGTCGAGGACTGGTTCGGCAGGGTTCCCGGACAGAAGGCCAAAAGCATGGCTTCGGCGCCGCAGAACCGGATGGCTGAACCGGAGGAAGTCGCCGAGGCGGTCGCGTGGCTGTGCAGCGACCGCGCCTCGTTCGTCACCGGCGCCACCATGCCGGTGGACGGTGGCCGCACCACCTGGTGACGGCGGGTCAGCTGACGGCAGCCGGCTCCTTCGCCTCCATCGACTCCACCTGCATCGCCTCCATCTGCGCGTAGAGGCGTGCGCCGCGGTCGGGCGAGAGATCGAGGTGGGCGAGGACGGCGGGCAGCGCGATCGTCGGCATCAAGTGCTCGTACAGCACGGAGATCCGGCGCTCGATGTCCTCCATGCCGGTCTCCAGCTGGGAGAACAGCTGGACACCGTGGAACGCGGCGGCCAGCAGTTCGGCGGTCTGCTGGGGCACGACGTGACCGAGGATCTCGCCTTGCTCCTTGGCCTCGGCCAGCGTCTGCGCGGAGCGGTCGATCAGGGCCGGCCAGGCGCTCCCGTAGTGCTCCCTGCCCAGGGGGTCCGAGGACAGCACGGCGCCCGCGCGCACCACCGGGTCGCGCGGCAGGCGGTAGGCGATGAGCATGCCCTGGTCCACCCACTCCTGGACCTTCAGCTCCTGCGCGGGAAGCGCCTGCTGGGTCTGTGCCTCGATGATGCCCCGCGCGAGGGCCTCTTTGGAGTCGAAGTGGAAGTACAGGGCGCCCTTGGTCACTCCGGCGACCTTCAGGATGTCCGACACCGTGGCCGCCGCGTAGCCGTACTCCGCGAAGACCATCGCCGCTGCCTCCACCACGGCGCGGCGGGTCCGGACCGCACGTTCCTGTTGCACCACGGAGACCACCCCTTGTGCTCGGTACTCGCGTCCGGTGAGCGACAGACGAGTGAAATAAAACCGTCTGGGGGGTACCTTACACGTCCCATCGCTGCGGATGGCGCTCCTGGAGTGAGTCCCGGCCATGAAACCGGCAAGCCGGTTCGGAAGAGTCGCCTCCGTAACGAGGTCAGGTGATCTTCATTGTCGCCATCATGCCCATGGCCGAGTGGTCGAGCATGTGGCAGTGGTAGACGTACTCACCCCGGTACGTGTCGAAGGTGGCCTGCAGCGTGACCGTCTCGCCGGGCAGCAGCCGCACCGTGTCCTTCAGCCCGGCTTCCTCGGGTCCGGGGGCGGCACCATTGCGCTCCCGGACCCGGAACTGCACCAGGTGCATGTGGAAGTTGTGCGGTGCCTTGGCGTTGGCGTTGGTGACGGTCCAGATCTCGCTGGCCCCCGCCCGGATGCGCGCGTCGACCCGGCCGGGGTCGTACAGCTTGTCGTCGATGTAGGCCTGCGGGTCCGGTCGGCCGTCCTCGTCCATCCGCAGGACGAGGGAGCGCTGGGCGGTGGGTTTGGGCAGGCGCGGCAGCGTGCGCAGGACATCCGGTACCGAGCTGTCGTCCTCGGCGGTGCGGTCCACGTCGAACCGCATCACCTGGCCGGTTTCCGCGGTCGCGCCGAAACCTGTGTTCCGCAGGACGATCTTGGTGCCGACGGGGTAGCGGGAGAAGTCGATGACGACGTCGGCCCGTTCACCGGAGGTCAGATACACCGACTTCGTCGCGTGCGGGCGTGGCAGCAGACCGCCGTCGGAGGCGATCTGCACCATGTCGCTGTCGTCCTCCAGACGCAGTTCGAAGAAGCGCTGATTGGAATGGTTGGCGAAGCGCAGCCGGTAGGAGCGGGCAGCCACCTTGAAGTGCGGGACGGGTGCGCCGTTCACGAGGAGGGTGGTGCGGGCACGGTCGCTCATCCGGTAGACGAGCGCCCCGGTGGTGGTGTCGAAATGCGCGTCGCGTATCCCGATCACGACGTCGAAGTCGCCCTTCGGCAGCGGCAGCGCTTCCTCCTCGTCGTCCGTGAGGAGGTAGCTGCCGTGCATCCCGCGGTAGACATTCTCGGACTCCACGTGATGGGCGTGGTCGTGGTACCAGAGCGAGGCGTGGGCCTGCTTGTTGGGGTACCGGTACACACGCTCGGCGCCCGGAGCGATGGTGTCCATCGGCGCACCGTCGTGGCGCTGGGGCACCGAGGCGCCGTGCACGTGCACGGAGGCGGCCACAGGCAGCTCGTTGCGGTGGCGGACCACCACCGGCCGTCCTCTGCGGGCCTTGATGGTGGGACCGGGGAACTGCCCGTTGTACGTGCGCAGTTCGGTCTGCAGACCGGGCAGGATCGACCGGCTCACCGTCCGCATGGTCATCTCGTAGGTGTCCGTGCCGTGGGCCGTGGAGACCGGAGCGAGCACGGGGACCAGCGGCATGGGCTCGGAGAAGGGCTGCACGGGAGGTTCCGCGACGGGTCCCGTGGTGGACCCGTACGCGTGGAACACGGGCAGCAGCGATACCCCCGTGAGTCCGACGCCCGCGACGGACAGTCCTGCGCCGAGCACCCGACGACGGGTGGCCATGGGTGTTCCTCCTGCTCTGTGCGGGGACTTGGTGTGCGAGAGCAGGTCAACAGGCGGAACTCGAGCTTCGCCAGCGCGGTGCCCGCTCCAGCGGCGCTCGACCCGGCCGCGTGCGGGACGCCGCAGCCTGTGAGGGCTGCGGCGGCAGGCCCGGACACCCCCGCCGGCCTGCCGCCGCATGACGCGCCGGCCCACTGGAGAGGAGGCCCCGCGTGCACGCGGAGACGGCAGGGTTCTACGCACACCAGATGCGGCGCCTGGACGAGGGTGACGCGGAGGGATGGGCGGCCACCTTCACCGAGGACGCGGTGTTCCGGATCTCCTCCAGGCGACAGCCGATGCGCGGCCGTGCGGAGCTGACCGCGGGTGCCCGAGCGGCGAGCGACGCCGTGGCCGCGGCCGGCGAGCGGCTCCGGCACATGACGGGCATGCTGGAGATCGAGGAACTCCCCGACGAACAGATGCTCGTACGGGCCACCACTCTCGTCTACGCGACCGACGCGAGTGGCGGCGCACGCCTGCACCAGGTGTGCGACTGCACGGACATCCTCGTACGCACGGCGTCCGCGCCGCGCACCTTCTTGGTCAAGGACCGCCGGATCGACGTCCTCGGTCACGGCCCAGTGCCCCGCTGAGCGATCCACACGGTCCGGGCGTCGCGCTGTTGTACCGTCTGCCGCGGCATGGCCACCGAATCAAGGGGGAGACAGCGTGTTGCGGCACTTGCGACTGGTTGCGGTGAACATCGACGGCGTGCTCCTGAACGACAGCTTCAGCCCGGTGATGCGCCGGCTTGTCGAAGCGCGCGGGGGCACCTACAGCGCCGCCTTCGAACGGGAACTCCTCTCCCAGCCGCAGCGCGTCGCCGCCCAGCGGGCCGCGGACGTACTCGGCGGAACCGCCGAACAGGTGCTGACGGACTACTTCGCGGAGCGCGAGGCCTACGTGCGCGAGCACCCGGTGCATGTGCTCGACGGTGCGGCTGGACTGCTGGCGACGCTGCGCTCATTGGGCGTACGGACCATCTGTTACGGCGGGCTCGAGCGGTCGCACTTCGACCGCTACTTGGGACGGTTCGCCGACTTCTTCGACGAGCCCGGCTACCTGTGCACCAATGACTTCCGCCCCGGCATCCGGGAGATCACCGAGCTCTTCGGGTTCCGCGCCGACCAGGTGCTCTTCATCGACGACGTGGCACGGGTCGCTGAAGCCGCCCGGGAGCACGGGGTGGCCTTCATCGGGCACCCCGCCGACTCCGCACAGGCCTTCCAGCGCCGGATGATGGTCGAAGCAGGGGTCCGGCACATCGTGAACTCGCTGAAGGAGATCGACGAGGGTCTGCTGCGCACCCTCGACGAGGAGGCCGCCGCCGGAAGCGTCTGGCACTGACCGCCGTTCCGTCGGCCAGAGGATCGCTCAAGGCCCGCTGGAGAGACCCGGGGAACCCCCCGATCCTTCGCTACTGTGCCCGCGGCGGCGGGAGTTGCCGAAAGCCGGCCGGCCCGGTCGGCGCTGCCGTGACCAAGGCGCCCGTGCCCTGCCAGGGCCGCTCGCTCCTCCGCGGCCCGGCCTCAGCGGACGATCGGGAGGAACCATGGACACGGACCGTGCGCCACAGAAGCCGACGGCGGACGGAGCGCGGCGGACGCCTCCGCCGGGCACTTACATCGGCGTCTTCGGACTGCTGATCGGCATGTTCCTCGGCATGCTCGACGGACTGATCGTCGGCACGGCGCTGCCGACGATCGTGGGTGAACTGGGCGGCCTCGACCGCTTCTCCTGGGTGGTCACCGCGTATCTGCTCGCCACTGCCGCGTCCACGGCGATCTGGGGCAAGCTCGGTGATCTCCTGGGCCGCAAGGGCGTGTTCATGTCCGCGATCGTGCTCTTCCTTGTCGGCTCCGTGCTGTCCGGCATGGCGCAGGACATCAACCAGCTCATCGCCTTCCGGGCGGTGCAGGGGCTCGGCGCAGGCGGACTCATGGTGGGGGCACTCGCCATCATCGGCGTGCTCGTCCCGACCAGGGAGAGCGGCCGGGTGCAATCCATGCTCGGCATCCTCATGCCCATCGCGTACGTGTCCGGGCCGCTCGTGGGAGGCTTCTTCACCGACCACCTGACCTGGCGCTGGGTCTTCTACATCAACGTCCCGCTCGGCGTCGTCGCCCTGGTCGTGGTCGGGATCTGGATCAGACTCAAGCCGGTGTCCCGCGCGGCACGGATCGACTACCCCGGTGCTGTGCTCCTCGTCGTCTCGGTCGTGTGCCTGACCCTGTTGTCCACATGGGGCGGGGGTACCTACGACTGGGTGTCACCGCAGATGTTCGGGCTCGCCGTGACCGGAGCCGCGTCACTGGCCTTGTTCGTCCGTGTCGAGCACCGGGCGCCCGAGCCGCTGATCCCGCCGGGGCTCTTCCGTGATCGAAACTTCGCGGTCGCCCAAGTGCTCAGCTTCCTCCTCGGCGCGGTACTCCTCGGCGCCACCAACTACCTACCGCAGTACATGCAGTTCGCCCAGGGACTGACACCCACGGTCAGCGGCATGCTGCTGCTGCCCCTGATGTTCGGCATGCTGGGCGTGCAAACGGTGGTCGGATGGCAGATCAGCAGATCGGGCAGATACCGCGTCTACCCCATCCTGGGTGGCCTGGTGTGCGTTCTGGGCACACTGGCCCTCCTGACGCTGCGGGTGGACACCGCCGTGGCCGTCGCCTCCGCGACGACCCTGGTACTGGGCCTCGGCATGGGCTTCATGATGCAAAGCACTCTTCTCATCACCATGAACAGCGCCGACCCCCGGGACATGGGCGCCGCCAGCGGTTCCCTCACGCTGATCCGTACGATCGGCGGTTCGCTCGGCGTCGCGGCGCTGGGAGGGGTCTACGTCGCTCGCCTCGCCGATGAGCTGACCAGGAGACTCGGTGCGAGCGAGGCGGGCAGACTGTCGGGGGCGGACGGCAACGTGACGCCCGAGAGCCTCAAGAGCATGCCCCGCCGACTTCAAGAGGCTTACGAGGCCGCGGTCACCAGTGGCCTGCACGGCACCATTGTCGCCGCGCTCGTGCTGGCTGTCCTGATGTTCGCCGTCTCCTGGCTGGTCAGAGAGGTTCCCCTGCGCACCGTCGCGGGCCAGGACCTGGAGGCCGCGCAGGTGCCCGCACGGCAGCGGGGACAGTAGGGGACCTCAGGGGCTGCCGAGCGCGGTCGGTGTCCAGCACGCGAGAGTATGCGCCGGGTGCCGCAGCCGGGGGGGCGGCTACCGCGGACCACGTCGAAGAGGTCCTTGACCGAGACGGGCGCCCCGCCCTTCGGCTCGCTCGGGCCCCCGCCAGGACGACGGTACACACGCCGCCGGACCCGTCGGGCAAGAACAATCTCCACGTATACGCGTAAGTGCGCGGTCGGCGACGCCGTCAACCGTATCGACCCGAGCGGGTAGAATGTCCTTGCCCTCGGTAAGGAACAGTGGCACTACAGCCTGAGCAGCCGTGCTGCTCCCGTCGGCGGCGCCGGCGTGGCCGTCGGAGTGTGCGCGTTGAGCAGCGGCCTTGGCATTGCCCGGGGGAATGCTCGAAGAAGGCCCCGCCGACCAGGTCGCAGCCACCGGAATCCTCGGCGCCGCCGGTGGACGCGTAGGCGTGGCCGTGAAAGCGGCGGGTGTCGCGGAGAGGACGATGTCGTGCAGCATCTCGATCTGGCCGCCAAAGGTGGCAGCGGCTTCTGGCCCGCCGGTGCCGTCATGCTCGTCGTGATCACCGTCATCGTCGTGTCGATCGGGATCTGGCGAAGCCACGAGGTGAAGAGGAACGAGTAGCCCAGGGAGCGGGAGCGCGGGGTCCGTCGTCGCGATCCTGATCCTGGCCGGCATCGTCGCCATGTTCGCCTACGAAATCTGGAACAAGGACAGGAAGGGCTGACCGGCATGGTCGTGGGCGTGGTTCTCCTCATCCGCGGCCTGACGACAGCGGCCCCGGGACGGGTCATCGCCCGAACCTATGCCCGTACGGAGACAGCCCGCACGGCGCTGTGGATCGCCTGCCTCCTCGTGGGATTCGCGGTGGTCGTCGTCGGTTTCCCCCCGCTTGTGAACGTGGGCCGGCCCCCGGCGGGAAAACCCGGCGGAAGTGCGACCCGGCCGACAATCCGGCGGAGCCGCGCGGGCTCATGCACGGCCCGCCACACCCCCCCGCCCTCTTGACGTGCCCCTGCCCGCCCTGGCTATATGGGAGCGCTCCCACGGCACCCCCAGCCCGTCGCACCACAACCTCCGCACCCCTCACCCTCACCTCCCGGAGCCGCAGTGAGAAGAAGAAGTGCGACCACGACCCGCCCGGCCGGCACACTGATCGCCGCCCTGATCGCCGCCCTCGCCACCCTCCTCGGCCTGCTCGCCCTGACGGCCCCGGCCGCGCACGCCGCCGCCCCCGAGCGCGGGGCCGCCGCCGCGACGGGCCTGCACGTCAGCGGCGGCCGCCTCCTCGAAGGCAACGGCAACGACTTCGTGATGCGCGGCGTCAACCACGCCCACACCTGGTACCCGGGCGAGACCCAGTCGCTGGCCGACATCAAGGCGCTCGGCGCCAACACCGTGCGCGTCGTCCTCTCCGACGGCCACCGCTGGAACCGCAACAGCGCCCAGGACGTCGCCGCCGTCATCGCCGACTGCAAGGCCAACCGCCTGATCTGCGTCCTGGAGGTGCACGACACCACCGGCTACGGCGAGGACGCCGCCGCGGGCACCCTCGACCACGCCGCCGACTACTGGATCAGCCTGAAGGACGTCCTGGCGGGCGAGGAGGACTACGTCGTCATCAACATCGGCAACGAGCCCTGGGGCAACACCGACCCGGCGGGCTGGACCGCCCCGACGACCGCCGCAATCAAGAAGCTGCGCGCGGCCGGGTTCACCCACACGCTCATGGTGGACGCGCCGAACTGGGGCCAGGACTGGCAGGGCGTCATGAAGGCCAACGCGGCACAGGTCTACGCCGCCGACCCGACCGGCAACCTCCTCTTCTCGATCCACATGTACAGCGTGTACGACACCGCGCAGGAGATCACCGACTACCTCAAGTCCTACGTGGACGCCAAACTCCCGCTCGTGATCGGTGAGTTCGGCGGCCCGGCCGACCAGTGGGGCGATCCGGACGAGGACACGATGACGGCCGCCGCCCAGCAGCTCGGCCTCGGCTGGCTGGCCTGGTCCTGGAGCGGCAACACCGACCCCGTACTGGACCTGGCGATCGACTTCGACCCGGCGCGCCTCAGCGCGTGGGGCGAGCGCGTCTTCCACGGCGCGAACGGCATCGCACAGACGGCCCGCGAGGCGACGGTGTTCGGCCCGGCCGGCCCCGACACCCAGGCCCCCACGGCCCCCGGCACCCCCACCGCGTCCGCCGTCTCCCCCACCTCGGCGACGCTGACCTGGGCGGCGGCCACGGACGACAAGGGCGTGACGGGCTACGACGTCGTCCGCGTCACCGGCACCACGGAGACGCCGGCCGCCGCCACGACCACGACGAAGGCCACGATCGGCTCCCTCACCCCGGCCACGACGTACACCTTCGCCGTGTACGCGAGGGACGCGGCCGGCAACCGTTCACCCCGCTCGGCCACGGTCACCGTCACGACGGACAAGGACACCGGCACCCCGGGCGGGACGTGCGCGGTCACCTACCGCGTCACCAACACCTGGCCCGGCGGCTTCCAGGCGGACATCGCGATCCGCAACACCGGCACCACCGCCGTCAACGGCTGGACCCTGGGCTTCGCCTTCCCCTCCGGCCAGACCGTCAGCACCATGTGGGGCGGCACCCCGACCCAGACCGGCGCCCAGGTGAAGGTGGCCGCGGCGGCCTACACCGCCACGATCCCGGTGGGCGCGACGACCACGCTCGGCTTCATCGGCACGACGACGTCCGCCGCCAACTCCGCACCCACGGCCTTCACCCTGAACGGCGCGAGCTGCACCTCCACGTGAGGTGAGAGGAAGAGACAACCGGCAGCTCAGGGCAGGTGGCTGAACCACCGGTGGTGGAGCCGGCTGCACCCTCGTCAGGGGAGCCCAGTGGCTCGTGCCGCGACAACCCCCGCTCCTACGGTGATCACGCCGACAACGCGGGAGGACCCATGACATCGGTGCGGCAACACTCCGCCACCACAGCGGCGACAGGAACGACTGCGCTGCGTCTCGAATCCGTCACCAAGATCTACGGAAAGGGCGAGAACGCGGTCACCGCGCTGCGCGCCGTCTCCTTCGCGGTGACGCGCGGCTCGTTCACCGCCGTCATGGGGCCGTCCGGCTCCGGCAAGAGCACCTTCCTGCACTGCCTCGCCGGGCTCGACCGGCCCACATCCGGGACGGTCCACCTCGGGGACACGGAGCTGACGGGCCTGAAGGAGGCCGCCCTGACGGCCGTACGCCGGGAACGGATCGGCTACGTCTTCCAGGCGTACAACCTCATGGCGGCGCTGACGGTGCGGCAGAACGTGACGCTCGTACCGAGGCTCGCGGACAAGCCGGTCGACGAGGAGTGGCTGGCCGAGCTGCTGGAACGGGTCGGCATGGCGCAGCACCTCGACCGCCGCCCGAGCCAGTTGTCCGGCGGGCAGCAGCAGCGGGTCGCCATCGCCCGCGCCCTCGTGACCCGCCCCGACGCCCTGCTCGCCGACGAACCGACGGGCGCCCTCGACACCCGTACGGGCCAGGAGGTGCTGCGGCTGTTCCGGCAGCTCGTCGATGAGACGGGCCAGACCGTGCTCCTCGTGACACACGACCCGGTCGCCGCCTCCTACGCGGACTCGGTGGTCTTCCTGGCGGACGGCGCCCTCGCCGGTGAACTGGAGCGGCCGACGCCCGAGCAGGTCGCCGACCGCATGACCAGTCTCGGGAGCTGGTGAACGTGTTCGACATCGCCTGGAGCACCATCAAGCACCGCAGGGGCGGCTTCGTCGCCGCGTTCCTCACCGTGTTGCTCGGCTCCGCCGTCGTCACCGCGTGCGGTGTGCTGCTCGTCTCCGGACTGACCTCCGGCGCGGCCCCGGAGCGGTACGCGGGCGCCACCGTCATGGTCGGCGGACAGCAGACCAAGAAGGTCAAGGAGGACTTCGACCCGTACTACGCGGAGCGGGTCACCGTCCCCGCCGCACTCACGGAGAAGATCGCCGCCGTCGACGGCGTCGAGCGGGTGATCGGTGACCGCACCGTCGAGATGAACCTGATCGACGAGACGGGCCGCGCGGCCCCCTCCGACCGTCCGCTGTACGGGCACGGCTGGGCGTCCGCCGCGCTCGGCCCCTTCGAACTGGCCGAGGGCGAACGGCCGGACGGACCGCGCACAGTGGTCCTCGACGCCGGTACGGCGCGCCGGGCCGGTCTGGCCGTGGGCGACACCGCGCGCCTCGCGATCGGCACCGACACCGTCGCGTACAAGCTGGTGGGGCTGGTCAAGGAGGTGCCGAACGGCCTGGAGCGGCAGTCGGCCGCGTTCTTCTCCGACGAGCGGGCCGCCCGGCTCACGCCGGAACCGGACCGGTTCACCGCGATCGGCGTGCTCGGCACGGCGCGGACCTCCGCCGACGACCTCGCCCACCGCGTCGAGCAGGCGCTCGCGGGCGCCCATGTGACGCTCTACACCGGCCAGGACATCGGTGACCTGGAGTTCCTGGACGTGGGCGCGTCACGCGGCTTCCTGATCGCGCTCTCCGCGTCGTTCGGCGGCACCGCCCTGGCCGTCGTCGTCTTCGTGGTCTCCTCCACCCTCGGCCTCGCCATCCACCAGCGCAGGCAGGAACTCGCGATGCTGCGGGCCGTCGCCGCGTCCCCCCGCCAGATCCACCGGCTCATCGGCAGCGAGGTGCTGCTGGTCTCCGTCACGGCCGCGGTCGCGGGCGCCGTGCCCGGCTTCCTGCTCGCCCACGCCCTGCGCGACGCGTTCGCCAAGACGGGCGTGCTTCCCGCCGACTTCGAGCTCTCCTCCAACCCGGCGCCCGCCGCCCTGGCCGTCCTGCTGTGCGTGCTCGGCACCCGCCTCGCGGGGTTCGTCGCCGCGTTCCGCACCGCGCGCATCAAACCGGTCGAGGCCCTCCAGGAGTCGCAGGTGGAGCCCGCCGCGCTCGGCCCCGTCCGGCGCGCCGCCGGTCTGGTGCTGATCGCGCTCGGCCTCGTCGCCGCGCTCGTGCTGCCGATGACGATCCCCGGCGAACTCGCCGTCGCGGGCGCCGCGGGCTCCCTCGTGATCCTGATGGTCGGCGCCGCGCTGACCGGCCCCCACCTGGTCGGACTCACCGCCCGCGCGCTCGGCCCGCTGCTGCGGCGCTCGCGGGTCAGCGGCTATCTGGCCTGGGCCAACACCACCGCCCACACCCGGCGCCTGAGCAGCGCGGTCGTGCCGCTCGCGCTCTGCGCCGCCATGGCCCTCCTGCAACTGTCGACGCTGTCCACCGTCGAGGCGACCGCACGGGAACAGGCCGCCGACGGCGTCGTCTCCGACTACGTCCTCACCGGCGAGGCGACCGGACTGTCGCCCCGGCTCACCGAGCGGGTGCGCGCGCTGCCCGGCGTCGAGGCCGCCGACCCGGTGGTCCGCTCCCAAGTGCTGATCGACTACACCGAGATGGACGAGCCCGCGACCGCGCCCCTCAGCGCCCAGGGCGTCGACCCGAAGGGCCTGGACCGCACCCTCGACCTCGACGTGCGCGAAGGCGGCCTCGACCGGCTCGGCCCCGACGCGGTGGCGCTGAGCTGGATGGCCGCCGGCACGACCGGTCTCGGGGTGGGCGACACGGCACGCATCGACCTCGGCGACGGCACCCGACGGCAGTTCGAGGTCGTCGCGATCTACGGCAACGGGCTCGGCTTCGGCGACGTGACGTTCGCCCACGACCTGCTGGCCCGGCACACCACCCGCCACCTGGACACCGCGCTCCTCGTCACCGGCCGCGGCGACCCCGCACCGCTGCGCCGGGCCCTCGACGGGCTGGCGAAGAGCGTGCCGACGCTCCAGGTGCGCAGCCCCGACGCGTTCGCCGCCGCCCAGCAGGGCCAGGCCGCCCAGCAGTCCTGGACGAACCTGATCGCCAACGTGCTGCTCCTGCTCTACGTCCTGATCGCCGTGGTGAACACCCTGGTGATGGCGACGGCGGCCCGCACCCGCGAGTTCGGGATGCTGCGGCTGATCGGCGCGGGCAGGCGCCAGGCCCGGCGCATGATGACCATGGAGACGTGCGTGGTCGTGGCCGCCGCCGTCGTCGTGGGCGCGGTCATCGCCCTCCCGCCGACGATCGGCACCACCCTCGCGACGACAGGCCGGGCCACCCCGCACATCGACCCGCTGATCTGGCTCTCCATCGCAGGCGGCATCACCGTCCTGGCCTGGCTCTCGATCAGCATCCCGACCCGCTCGGCCCTGCGCACCCGGCCCGTGGAGGCGGTGGCCGTGGGGGAGTGACGCGGGCCCGCGCGTACGGGCACGAGCCGCCCGTTCAGCGCCTCGCCGCGGACGCGTCCCCGTCCTGTCGCAGATATGCCAGGACGGCGAGGACCCGGCGGTGGCCGCTGTCGCTCGGCGGCAGCCCCAGCTTCGTGAAGACGTTGCCGATGTGCTTGCTGATGGCGCGCTCCGTGACCACGAGCATCGACGCGATCGTCGCGTTGTCCCGGCCCTCCGCCATCAGTTGCAGCACCTCGCGCTCGCGCGGCGTCAGCGACTCCAGCGGATCGTCCCGGCGCCGGGCGAGCAGCTCGGCCACCACCTCGGGGTCCAGCGCCGTACCGCCTGCCGCGACCCGCTCCAGCGCGGACAGGAACTCGTCGACCCGGCCCACCCGGTCTTTGAGCAGATACCCGACACCGCTCGCACCCCCGCCCAGCAGCTCGGCCGCGTACGTCTCCTCGACGTACTGCGACAGGACGAGGATGGGCAGCCCGGGGATCAGCCGGCGCGCCTCCAGACCCGCCTGCAACCCCTCACCGCGAAAGGTCGGCGGCATGCGCACGTCCAGGATCGCCACGTCCGGCCGGTGCTCGCACAGCAGCGGAACGATCTCCGGCCCGCTCACCGCCACCCCCGGCACCTCGTGCCCGGCGGAGGTCAGCAGCAGCACCAGACCCTCCCGCAGCAGGGCGTTGTCCTCGGCGATCACCACGCGCACGGCAGCTCCACTTCGATGACGGTCGGCCCCCCGGCGGGGCTCGACACCCGTATCGTCCCGTCCAGCGCCGCGATCCGCCGCCGCATCCCGAGCAGCCCCGTGCCGCCCTTCTCGTCCGCCCCGCCCTTCCCCTCGTCCCGCACCACCACCCGCAGCGCCCGCCCCGCACGGGAGACCTCCACCCGGGCGCGCCGGCCGCCGCTGTGCTTCGCGGAGTTGGTGAGCGCCTCCGCCACGACGAAGTACGCGACGGTCTCCACCGCGGCGGGCGCCCGCGGCGACTCCTCCACCCCGTCCTCGCGCACGTCGACGTCGAGGCCGCTGCCCGCCGCGAGCGCCCGGATCGCGCCGAGCAGCCCGCGGTCGGTGAGGATCGGCGGATGGATGCCGCGCACCACGTGGCGCAGTTCGGTGAGCGCCTCCTCGGCCTGGGTCTGCGCGTCGCTGAGCAGCTTGCGGGCCATGTCCGGTTTCTCGTCGTACATCTTCGTCGCGAGCCCCACCCGCATGGACAGGGCGACGAGCCGCGCCTGCGTCCCGTCGTGCAGATCCCGTTCGATGCGCCGCAGTTCGGCACCGTGCGCGGCGACGGCCTCCGCCCGCGTCGCCGTCAACTCCTCGACGCGCTCCGCGAGTTCCTGGGCCCGCTGGTCCTCCGCGGACGGGGCGAGCAGCCTGGCCGACCAGGAGGCGTCCAGATCCGCGAGGCGGCCGATCTGCGGCAGCACCACCGCCCGGCGCCCCAAGAGCCCGCACCACACGCCGTCCACGAGGACGCCGAAGGTCCACAGCAGCAGCGCGGCGTAGGCGAGGAGCCAGCCGTAGAGGAAGTGGGCGGCGAGCCAGCACAGATCGCGCCGGGTCGCCGGATCGGTCGCCGCCACCCGCACCCGGTCGACGAGCGGCTGCGGCAGTTGCCGGTACGCCACGGGGACGGCCACCCCCGTCCACGCCTCGACCTGGCGCCGCTTGATCCCGGCGAGCGAGCGCAGGAGGATCACGGCCTCGGGCAGCACGGCCGCGCCGAGGACGAGCACCGTGACGGCCACCGCGAACACCAGCACGGCGAGGTAGAAATAGGACGCGAGCGAGAGCCCGGCCGCCTTCAGCAGATGCTGCGTCGCGTCCCGTGCGTCCCGCACTGTCGATCCCATGGTCATCAGGTTAGCCACCGCTCCCGACGCCGGACGGGGGAGCGCGGCGGCGTACCGATGGTGTAGCGGGCTACACCATCGACTGGGCGGAAAGCCCCCTCGCTCCCGGGGGCGGGCGACGGCATCCTGGTGATCGCAAGGTGAACGCACACGTGGAAGGACCCCCATGAAGGCCCTGCTCTGGCTCCTGCTCGCGGCCGCCACTGCCGCCAACATCTCGACCAGCTTCGCCTTCGACGGCGTGAAGCAGATCGCCGTCAGCCTCAGCACAGGAGCCGTAGTGATCGGCGCGGCCGCCTGCCTGGCCCTGCTACGACACCGCGACCGCCAGGCCCGCACCTGAGAACGCGGCGCGCTCCATACACCTTGCCTGTCGGGGTAGTTGGGCCCTACGTCGCCCACGGAACCCCCGACAGGAGAGGGAACCATGTTCTACGTACTGCTCGGCCTGTTCGCCGTCATGGGCCTGATCCAGCTCGTCAAGCCCCAATTGCCGTGGAGAATGAACCGCCCGTTGCAGCGCCCTTTCGTGAAGGACTACGAGGCGACGGAACCGACGGCGACCGGTTACACCATGATGCGCATCACGGGCGCGCTGTTCCTGGCGATGGTCGCGTTCATGGCCATCATTCAGGCCACGTAATCCATGGCTCCCGACATGACCCATCCCCGGCGGGAACCCCACCGGGGGCGCAGCACCAATCACGGCCGCACATCAAGACGCACAAGCGCACCGATCTCCACAAGCTGATCCGGCAACGCCAGATCGACCACCCCCATGACGGTGCTGGCGGGCCGGTGCTCCCCGAAGTACTCGGCGTGCAACCGTGCCACCGCGTCGAAGTTCTCCCGCAGATTCCGCACCAGCACGGTGGTCTCCACGATCTGCCGACGCTCGGCCCCGACCTGCCGGAGCACGAGATCCAGGTTCTCGAACGTGGTGCGCACCTGCAGCTCGAAATCGCCCGCACCCACGAACGCGCCGTCCCGGTCATGGGACAACTGCCCGGACACATACACCGTGTCACCGACCTGGGTGGCCTGGCTGTACCCGTACGACGACTCCCACGGCACACCGAATCCGAACGTCTTCATCTGGGAACTCATGCTCCTGCTCACTCCTCCGCCGAACCGGACAGGCCCTTGCACGCGCAAGGTACAAGTGCGTCCGGACGACACTTGTTCCGCTGGTGAAGCCGGAGTGTTCCCTGCGCGTACAGAGGCGCCCCGCCCCGCCGCCTAACGCCCGATCTCGTCCAGCTCGGCGAGGTCCGCGTCGGACAGCGACAACCCCGCCCCGGCGACGTTCTCGCGCAGATGCGCCACGGACGAGGTGCCAGGAATGAGCAGGATGTTGGGGGAGCGCCGCAGCAGCCAGGCCAGTGCGACGGACATCGGCGTCGAGCCCAGCCGGGACGCCACGGCGGACAGCGCGGCGGACTGCAACGGGGTGAAGCCGCCGAGCGGGAAGAAGGGCACGTAGGCGATGTTCTGGGCGGCGAGTTCGTCGATCAGTTCGTCGTCGTGGCGGTGGGCGAGGTTGTACATGTTCTGCACGCACACGATCGGCGCGATGGCCTGCGCCTCGCGCACCTGCTCGGCGGTCGCGTTGCTCACCCCCAGGTGCCGGACGAGCCCCTCACGCTGCAACTCGACGAGGACCCCGAACGCCTCGGCGAGCGAGCCGGGCTGCGGCCCCTGGGCGTCACCGAGCCGCAGGTTGACGACGTCGAGCGTGTCGATGCCGAGCCCCTCGAGGTTGTCCCGCACAGCGCGGCGCAGATCCTCGGGCCGCCGGGCGGTCGGCCAGCCACCCTGCTCATCGCGCACGGCACCGACCTTGGTCACGACGTGCAGGGAGGCGGGGTAGGGGTGCAGCGCCTCACGGATCAGCTCATTGGTGACGTGCGGCCCGTAGGCGTCGGCGGTGTCGATATGGGTGATCCCGAGATCCACGGCCTCGCGGAGGACGGCGAGCGCACCGTCCCGGTCGGCGGGCGGCCCCATGACACCGGGACCGGCGAGCTGCATGGCGCCGTATCCGACGCGGGTGACGTCGAGATCGCCCAGGCTCCAGGTGCCGCCGGGCAGTGAGGTGGTGAAGGTGGTGTCCATGACGAAGAAGCAATCTCTCTGCTGATCGGAATCATGACGGGGGCCGCGGACCAGGCCGAGGAGGGTCGATGGCGAACCGATGACGAAAACCGCTCCGATCCTGAGCCGTTACGGGGTGTCGCGCCGCCCCACACCGTCGATGCTCACCCGCGACCGGCCGCCGCATCCAATACCGACCCAGCACCCTGTGATACCCGCCAGGTATCACTGACGTACGCTGTGACCGTGGAGGACATGCTGGAGACCCGCGAACTCAGATACTTCGTCGCCGTGGCCGAGGAACTGCACTTCGGGCGCGCCGCCGAGCGTCTCGGCATGGCGCAGCCACCCCTCTCCCGCGCGATCCAGCAGCTCGAACGGCGACTCGACGTACGCCTGCTGGACCGCAACCGTCGCGGCGTCGCCCTGACCGGAGCCGGAGAGATGCTCCTGCACGAGGGCCGCGCGGCCCTCGACGCGGCCACCGCCGCCGTACGCCGCACCCGCCGCGCCGCGGCCACCGACACCCCCGGCACCGCCCGCGACCGCCTGGTCCTCGCGGTGAAGGCCGGCGCCTCCCACGAACTCCTGCACAAGCTCCTCGACGCCTACGCGGCCCGGCCCGACGCCGCCGAGATCGAGGTACTGCCGAGCGGCACCTGCGAACAGGGCGAGATGCTCCGCGACGGCCGCGCGGACGCGGCGCTGATGCACACCCCGTTCAACACCCTCGCCGGATTCGACAGCGAGGCGCTCATGACCGAGGGCCAGATCGTCATCCTGCCCGCCGGCCACCCCCTGGCCGCGCGCGGCGAACTCTCCCTGGCCGACATCGCCGACGTCCCCGACCTCCCGCTCGCCCGCTGGTCCCGCGACGGCGCCTACCCGCCGGGCCCGGGCCCCGAGATCCACGACCAGACCCAGCTCGCCCAACTGATCGCCCTGGGACGCACGGCGGCCGTCTTCCCCGACTCGGCCCGCGCCTGGCTGTGGGCGGAACACACAGCCGTCCCCCTGACCGACGCACCCCCCGTGATCACCCACATCGCCTGGCCCGCCCACAGCCGCTCCGTCCCCTTGGCGAACCTGATCCGCACGGCCACCGAACTATGACCCGGCGGCGGTGAGACGGCCCGCCCGAGCGGTGCACGCCGCCTACAGACCGAGCCATCCGTACAGGCGCGGGTGCCGGGTCTCCGCCGCACACGGCTCGTCACCACCGGAGCCGATGGTGCTGTAGCTGCCTTCGGACGCGATGTCGCCGGCCGGGTCGTATGTGGAGCCCCACGGATCTGAGGACAGACTCAGCCCCTCCGGGCAGACGGGACCGACCGGCTGCAGCGCCCACCAGGCGAACAGACACAAACCCACGAGGACGCCAAGGGCGCCGATGCGGCGCCGCGTTGTGGCGAGCAGAAGGAATAGCACCAGCGGATCGTACGCAACCACCCCTGGTCCGAGAACGAGGAACGGAACATGCAACTGGAACTACTGCCGCAGATCGGCGTAGGTCCGCTGCGGCTGCACATGTCGGTACAGGATGCGCGCGACGCGGTCCAGAAGTGGGGAGCCCTCCGGGTCCTCTTGAGCGACCCGGAGCCGGGACAGATCACGCTCACGCACGACCCGGCGGAGCTGAACATCGTCCTCGGGTTCACCAAGGGCACGCTGAGCGGCGTGGAACTGTTCCGGTTCACGAACGAGGAGGCCGACGTGCGCGTGCCGCTGGACGGGTTCGATGTCTTCCGCACCCCGGGCACCGACCTCTTCGAGCAACTCGCCGAGCGAGGGCACACGATCACGGAGAACGACCTCGGCTTCGACATCCTGCCGGACCTGAAGATCATCCTCGCCAACCAGAGCAGCTATGAGTACCCGGTCGACGAGGACGGGGACCCCCTGTACTACGACTACGTGCGCATCGCCGCCTGACCACCCGCCCCAGCTCGACCGCAAGCCAGCAGCTCACACAGCTATACATTGCGTGTATACGCGTTGTGTATAGTTCCCGCATGACTTCCGCCTACCTGTTGCCGATGAAGACAGCGGCAGCGCTCTTCCCCCTCCTCGCGCTGATGCTGTTCCTCCCGACGGCGGTCGTCCTCTACCGCCGCCACGGCGCCATGCCGCAGTGGCGCGTCCTGTCGCTCCTCGGCTTCCTCTACTACGCGATCACGGCCCTGTGCATGACGCTCGTACCGCTGCCGACGCGGACGGCGGACATGTGCAAGAGGTTCGCGGCGGTCGCCCACCCGCAGTGGACCCCGGGCAACACCTTCGGCGACATCTGGAAGGAGGCGCACCACAAGGTCACGCTGAACGCGCTGGTGCTCCACAACCCCGCGGTCAGCGGTGCGGTCCTGAATCTGGCCCTGCTGCTCCCGCTGGGTGTCTTCGTCCGCTACCACCTGCGGCGCGGCGTCACCGCCGCGATCGTCGCGGGCTTCGGCGCCTCCCTGTTCTTCGAGGTCACGCAGGGCACCGGCCTATGGGGCGCCTACCCGTGCCCGTACCGGCTGTTCGACGTCGACGACCTGATCCTCAACACCGCGGGAGCGCTCCTCGGCTGGTACATGGCCGGGCCGCTCGCCCGGCTGCTGCCGGCGGGGGAGGCGCCGGACGACGCGACACTGGCCCGTCGGCCCGTCACCGCCGGGCGGCGCTCGACGGCGCTGCTGGTCGACCTGATCGGGGTCTCGGCCGTCACCGTCCTGGGGGCTCTGGTCACGGCGGGGGACGTCTACAGCGCGTTCCGTTCCGTACCGCGGGTGATGGTCGCGGTCTTCGCCGTGTGGTTCGTCGTACTGCCCTGGCTGACCAGGACGACCCCGGGCAAGCGGCTCCTCCTGCTAAAGCTGGCGCCCACCGAGGGCGACGGGCGGCCCGCGCTGTGGCGGATCGCAGTCCGCGCGGCGCTGCTCGCCGTGGTGACCCTCCCGCTGATGGCAACCCTCGTCACCGCGTCGATGATCCTGCTGAACGGGCCGTCATGGGTGGTGCGCCGGGTCCGGGACGCGACGGCGGCGGACCCGCGCATGATTCAGTGGCAGCTCATCGAGTACTTCCCGCAGGTGCTGCTGTTCGTCTTCGTCGCGGTCGTGCTCGGCGGATACGTCCTGACGACCCGGCGGCGGAAGACGAACCTCTGGGCTCACGAACGGGCGTCCGGGCTGCGCACGGTGGCCCTCACGCGCACCCGCGCCACCACCGGTCCCGACGTCGATCCCCACGGCGGTCGCGACCAGCCGCACACCCATTTGACCGGGCGGGTGACACCCCGTCACCCGACGTAGACACACAAACCCCCACGTGTGCCCCGAACCCTCGTCCCTACACACTGTTGTACGTGCCGCACAGTGTGTGCCTAGGCTGCCGTGCGTGCTCGCCCGCGCGGGGCGGGCAGCGACCGAAGGAACGCGTGCCCGAGAACCGCGACAGCTCCGGAACCGACCCTCTGAGCGTGACCGCCACTGCCTTCCAGGGGGCGGTGGTGATCACGGTGTGCGGCCCACTCGACCACACCGGCGGCGACCGCCTGCGCCGCCTGCTCAACGCCGCCTGCACCGCGTTCGCCCCGCGGATCGTCATCGACCTCACCGAGGTGGGCTTCATGGACTCCGCGGGCCTGAACATCCTGCTCACCGCCCACCACCGGGCCGCCAAGGCGGGCGGCTGGCTGCGTCTGGCCGGCGCGAGCGAACAGGTGCTGGCCACCTTGCACGTGGTCGGGGTCGACACCGTGATCGGCGTGCATCTCACGGTGGCGGCCGCCCTGGCCTGAGCTGGGACCCCGGGCCGCGACGCGACGTACGAGTGGTCAGGTGACGTGGATGGGGGAGGAGGCCCCGTTCTGGTCACCGATCCGGAAGGTGAGCGCGGTCTCCCCGGTGGGGGCGTCCTTGCCGGCCTCCACCGCGACCCAGGCCACGGAGGTGGCGCCCTTGCGCGGCAGACGCAGGTCGACGCCGGTGAACGTGAGGCTCTGCCCGTCCTGCGACAGGTCGCCCTGCCCGCCGGGGGAGACGGTCGGTGCGCCCGGCTGCGGGGCGGGGGTGTTGCCGCTGTCGTACGGCTTGCCCGCTCCCGTGATCTTGTACACCTCGCGGTCCTCGTTGACGGTGAACAGGTCGCCGTAGGTGGAGGCGTAGAGCAGGTTGCCCTCGCCGTCGCTCTGCAGGCCGGTCATGTTGAGCAGACCGGTGGCGTACTCCTGCGGCCGGTACCCCTTCTGCAGTGTCCGCCGGTACAGCGTGCCGTAGTGGCCGGCGATGAAGAGGTGGCCCTTGCCGTCCAGGGCGAGGACGTACGGTTTCTCGACCTTGGCCACCTGCTCCGGCGCGGGCGCGTTGCCGCCGTAGCTGGGGTCGGTGTGCTCAGGTCGGCCTTGAGGACCTGGCCGTCCTTGGTGACGGCCACGGCGTTGCCCCGGGTCTCCTTGTCACCGTCCAGGGTGGTCAGCAGTGTGCAGGTCTGCTGCTCTCCTTGCTGGAGCAGTTGGCGGCGGCGGGCGGACTGCCGCCGTCGGCGGCCGCGGGCGGGCCAACACCCGTACCTGCGCGGCGAGTTGGCCGGGGGTGCGGAGGTGTGCGGGGGTGTTCCTGTCTGTGCGGACGGCGGCACGGGAGATCCCTGTGACAAGGCGCCGTTACGGGCACGGTGCTCCGGCCCCGGACACGGCAACCCGCACGCCGCACAGTGCGGGCCACACCGTCCAACAGTTGCCGCGCCCGGCGGAACAGCGGCGGCAGAGCTGGCTTCGGCACAGCGACCCTCACCGACAACTGAGATACCCGTAAACCCTGTTGGCCACTTGGTCCGGTCCTCACCCGGGATCGGCGTGCCCGGCCCGGCCGCGGCAATCCTCCCGGCACCGGGGACCGCCCACATCGGCGGTCCCGTCAGCGCCGGGATGGGCCGACAGGCCCCCGGCCGCCGAAGGAAGAGGACACCTCATGTACTACAACCCCATCAACAGCATCGTCCGCTCGGCCTGTGCCGACAACCCGATGCTGATCGTGCACAAGCACTCCGGCAGCCACTTCAAGCAGGGCGGCGACCTGCAACTCGTCGGTGACGCCTTCGACCCGGCCAAGCCGGACAAGGCGGCGCTGTGGGTCTTCCAGGTCATCCAGGTGGACAAGGCCGGCAACGCCCTCTACCAGATCAAGAACCACGGCTCCGGACTGGCCATGGGCATCAACAAGGACAACCCCCTCGACGGCATCCAGTTCGCCAAGCCGCACGCCGCGGACGAGACCACCAAGGAGGCCCGCGCCCAGATGTGGACGGTCGAGATCTTCGACCAATGGAGCCAGCTCCTGGTCCCGGCCCTGCACCCGGACCTCTACCTCGCGCCCATGGGGAAGAACCCGGGCGCCAACGGCGGCTGCTACCGCCCCAGCGACAACCCCGGCGGCCAGCCGTGTGACCTCAACCCGGTGCAGATCGTGCCGCCGAAGCCGCCGAAGGACCCGGCCTGCAACGCGGACTGCACCACCTGCTGATCCTCGCTCCGGCGTACCTCAGCACCCCGCCGGGACGGGCGCTCGAAGTCCCCGCCCGTCCCGGCGCGGCCCACCGCCCGCCCGACGGCACCGCGCCGAGGTACGACCACGGTATGAGTCCCGCTCATCCCGAGGTAGCGAAACAGCCGTTGACCTGGCGTGCCGGATTGCGACTCCGGTTGCATGCGATGGCGACCCCGGGGTGATGCGGCGTCACAGGCCGCGCCCCGAGGATGGCCGGGTGACCGAGATCATCGCGGGGCTGTACATGTCCCCTCCGGAACTCCTTGCCGTGGTGGGTGCCGTCGCGCTGGTGGTGGCGCGCTGGCTCCCCCCCGGTGGCCCGTCCGCACGTGACGATCGCGGCGGGAACGGTTCTCGTGCTGTCTGCGACCGTGCTGCTCGTGGTGGGAATCCGCTGGCAGATGGTGCCGGTACTGGCGGCGTCCGCCGTCGCGTTGGCGTTCGCGCTCTTCCCCTTGCTGCGACGCCGTACGGGCCGCCCGGCATGGCGGGCCCGGTGGTGGCTGGCGTTGCCGGGGTCGGTGGTCTGTGCCGGTCTGGTCGCCATGGGCCCGGTGGCCGCTTGGGCGTTCCCTGTGCCCGCGTTCCCCGAACCGTCGGGCACCTTCGCGGTCGGCACCCGTGTGGTGCAGTGGACCGACCCGCACCGCCCCGAGACCTTCACCGCCGACGAGCACGACCGGCGCACGGTCGTGGTCCAGCTCTGGTACCCCGCGCGCAAGAGCCCCGCGGGCGCGAAGCGGGCCCAGTACCTCGGACGTACGGAGCACGAGGCGCGCACCGTGTCCGACGGCCTCGCCCGCCAGGTCGGCATGCCCGGCTTCCTGGTCGACGGCGTCCCGCGCGCTCACACGCACGCGGTCTTCGACGCCCCCGTGGCCGGTGGGGGCGGACGGTTCCCCGTCGTGCTGTTCTCTCCCGGTTCAGGCGGGGTGCGCACCCAGAACACCGCCTGGGCGGAGGAGCTGGCCAGCCACGGCTACGTGGTCGCCGCCCTCGACCATCCGTACGACTCCGCCGCTGTCGTCCTTGCCGACGGCCGGACGATCCGCACCAGGACCGACTCCACCGGCGACCGGGACAAGGACGACAGGCTGGCGGCCGACTGGACGGCTGTCCGGGCCGCCGACCTCAGCTTCGTGCTCACCCGGTTGGAATCCCGGTCGAAGTCCCAGTCGAAGTCCCACTCGGAGTCCCCGTCGGCCTCCCCGTCGGACCGGGGAGGCCGAGGCGGGAGCACCGATCCGCTGACGGGTCGCCTGGACATCAGCCGCGTCGCGGTGACCGGCCACTCCATGGGCGGTGCTGCCGCCCTGCAAGCGGCCCGGCAGGACCACAGGTTCGACGCCGTCATCGACCTGGACGGCTACCCCCACGGCCCCGCCTCCCCCTCCCTCCGCCAGCCGGCACTCGCGCTCACCCAGGCCATCACCGACACAACCGACCCGGACTACATGCCCCGCCTCACCGAGGCCCTGAAGCGCAACACCGCGACGAGCTACCGCCTCACCCTCCCCGGCGCCGCCCACCTCACCTTCATGGACGGCCCCCTGTACCTGCCGCCGGTGCCCTCGATAGTCGGCTCCCTGGGCCGCACCGAGAGCCCGCACATCGTCGCCGCGACCACGCTCGCCTTCCTGGACACCACCTTGCGGCACAAACCCGGCGACCTGTCCGCCGCTCTGTCGACCTACGGCGACCTCCGCGTCCACGGGGGTTCAAAGACAGGCTCTCAGCGCCGGTAGCCCGGGGGCGCGCAAGGTTTCGGGTCTGCTCCCGGCAAGGGCTTTCGTTCGGGCCCGTACGAGGAGTAGCGTCATAAGCAGTCCGTGAATGTGCCTCGTCGTCAGCGCGACGGGTTCTTGTTTCGGCGATCTCTCGGGCCCGTGGACGGGTCCTCAACGCCAGCGGCTGCCACGCGGGACCCTGCGCCCGCTTCATACGCGCCGCCGGAACCCGTGCACGGCCGGGCCTTGCCTCCCCGGGGCCTGTGGCGTGCGGGAGGGCGGGGCACGCCTCCCTGGACCCTGGATGCAGAACTTCTTCGTCGACGATCTCTGTCTCATCACCCCGCTCCAGCGCGAGGAGGGCGTGCGGCTGTTCGGCGAAGTCGTCGGCGCCCACCAAGTCCCCCTGGCGACGGCCGTCGCGTCCTGCGCCGAGCGCGCGCAGGAGATCACGGTCGACCTGGCCTCCGTGGAGTACCTCTCCAACAGCGCGCTGGCCACCCTGGTCGGCCTCGCCCGCACGCTGCGCCCGCCGCAGACGCTCGTCATCGTCTCCAGCCCCGCCCTGCGACTGCACCTGCGCTTGCAGCAGCGCGGCTGGGACCGGCTCGACACCCTGGAGCTGCGCTGCACCTAGCAGCGCGCAGGTCCTGCCGTCGCGGGAGGCGGCAGGACCCCCACTCGTGGTCCGGCCTCCGTCCGTGGTCCCGTGGTCCGGCCTCCGTCCGTGCACGTCGGCCGGACCGGGATCCGGCACGCCGGGCGATGGGCCGTCGGTGCGCACTTCTGCCTGGTCGGGGCGGGGGTGCTTGCCTCGGTGCGGGGCCGCGGGGATGGTGGTGGTCTTTGACACTGCTGCCCCCCGTGACCCCGGAGGCAAGAGTTGGCATGCGAGGAAGCGGCCCGGACCGATGCTCCGAAGCTGCGCGATTTCGAGGCGCGGGTGGCCGCGCTGCAGCGCGAGGTCGCCCAGTTGAAGGAGGCGGTCGACGCGTACCGGGAGGTCGAGCGGGCGCTCGGCGTCCTGGTCGCCGTCGCCCGGATTCCGCCCGCCCGGGCCGCGGAGATGCTGCGGGACATCTCCGTACGCACGCACATCGAGTTCCGGCGCGTGGCGTTCCTGCTCACTCAGTGGGGCCACACCCGCGTCCTGCCGCCCGTGCTCGAGGCGGAGTTGGAGCGGCAGGTGCGCGCCGGCCGCGGGCGGCCCTCCCGTGGCGGACCGGTGGGAGGCGACCGTCATGCCGGGTGACGGGCCGGGCCTCGGGGAGCTGCTGGCGGCGGTGGAGGACGCCGCGCCGTGCGAGTCGGTCGACGTGGTCGCCCGGAACCTGGAGGACCGGTTCGACGCCTGTGAGGTGTCGTTCGTCTTCCTGGACCTGGTCGGTCAGGAGGTCGTCCGGCTGCCCCGCGCCGGGTCGGCGGGGGAGCCGGTGGGTGAGGCGGAGCGGCTGCGGCTGCCGGGCAGCCGCTACGAACACGTGCTGCGCGGACAGGAACTCCTGCGGGAGGACGAGGGCGGGGGCCGGGTGCGGCTGGTGGCGCCGGTGACCAACCGCGGCGACTGCATCGGCGTCCTGGAGCTCGTCGTACCGCACGCCGACGACACGGTGCGCGAGGCGGTCGCGCAGGCCGCACACGCGCTCGCCTACATCGTGGTCACCGACCAGCGCTTCACCGACCTCTACCACTGGGGCCGCCGCACCACCCACACCAGTCTGGCCGCCGAGATCCAGCACCAACTGCTGCCGACGGCGTCGTCCTGCGAGGCCGCCCAGTTCACCCTGGCCTGCGCGCTGGCCCCCGCCGACAGCGTGGGCGGCGACACCTACGACTACAGCCTGGATCAGGACACCCTGCACCTGTCCATCACCGACGCGATGGGCCATGACACCGAATCCGCCCTGCTGGCCACGCTCACCGTCAACGCCCTGCGCCAGGCCCGCCGCGCCCAGACCACCCTCCTCGAACAGGCGCACGCCGCCCATCAGGCGCTCATCTCCTACGACCGCGGCCTGACCACCGGCCAACTCCTGCGCATCGACCTGGAGACGGGGCAGTGCCACCTCGTCAACGCCGGCCACCCCTGGCCGCTGCTGCTGCGCGACGGACACGTACGGGAGGTGCCCCTGGCCATCAACCGGCCCTTCGGCATCCCCGTCCCCGCCGACTACGCCGTCCAACCCCTGCGCCTGGCTACGCGGGACCGTCTCGTGCTGCTCACCGACGGGATGCAGGAGCGCGACAGCGCCGCCGTCGACCTGCTCGCCCTCCTGAAGCACACCGCTGACGAGCATCCGCGCGAGGCGGTCCGGGCGCTGATCGAGGCGGTACGCGAGGCCAACCGGAACGAACTGCCCGACGACGCCACGGTGATGGTGCTGGACTGGCACGGCAGCGACTCGGGCCGCCGGCACTCCGACGCGGGCTCCAACACCTGACCGTGTACGGGGCGTACGGGGATGTGTGCGCGGGCCGCACCGGCCCCGGCCCACGCAGCAGGGCGCCTCAGGCGTATGAGCCCGCCCCGGACGTGCTGCCCGTCCGGGGCGGATGTCCCGCGTGCGGTTGCTGCGTCCCGGTGCCACCGGCATGCGGGTGTGGCCGTCCGGCAGCCCGTAGAGGGCTGAGCGCCGGACGGCTTTTCGACCCCTGCCCACTGTCTGATCGCCGCACGCCCCGCGTCCAGACGTGTGCTTCCGCGCGCTCCCGGCGCACGCCGCTCCCGCAGGCCATGACCACCTGCGCCGCATCGTGATCGAACGTCACAGAGCCCGTGGATTGGTGGGCGGCACGGCGAGCGGACCGGGGGTGGTGGCCCAGTGGAGCAGGGCCTGGACGTCGTCGAAGCGGGCCACGCTCTTGCCGCAGGGGTAGCGGGTGTACTGGTGGAAGAGCCAGTGGCTCTGGATGCGGGGCGCGCCGGGGGTGGTGTGGTCGGCGATCCAGAGCCCGTCGGCGTCGTAGGCACCGGAGTTGGTCTGCGACCAGGTGTCGTACGTGGCGTACAGCAGGATCCGGCGACGCGGCCGGAGCTTCTTCAGCCGGCGGATGAAGCGGTCCTTGTCCTGGCTGGTGGCCCGGCGCCCGTCGGCGGTGGCCTCCCAGTCCACGATCAGCACGTCCCCGTCCTGGTCGGGGATGCGGGAGAGGAAGTGGTGCACCTGGGTGGCCGGATGACCGGGCAGGAGGAAGTGGCAGAAGCCGGTGACGAGGTGGGCGAGACGGGCGGTGCGCGCCTGCGCCTCCAGCCGCGGATTCGTGTACGTGCGGCCCTCGGTGGCCTGGAGGAAGACGAACGCCACGTTGTCGGTGGGGTAGGAGGTGGGCTGGTAGGCGCTGAGGTCGAGGCCGTGCAGCATGCGGGCGCTCCTCGCCGTGCGTGCCGGGTGCTGCCCGGATGATGCCCGCCCGTGCCGCCATCATCACGTGCGGTGCGCGGTGTGGCGGTGGAGGAGCCGCAGAACCATCCTTTCCGGTCAGTCGGCGGAGAAGGCGCCGGCGGCGGCCGCCCGCACCGCTGCCACCGCGGACCGCTCCGGGAGCCGCGGGTCGGGTTCGGCGCGCTGCAGGACCAGGTGGTGGTAGACCGGCGCCGTGGCGGCCACCAGGAGACTCCGCGCATCCGTGTGCCGCGCGGGGAGTTCGCCGCGTTCGACGGCGCGTTCGACGACGATCTCGCACTGGGCGTACCGCTCGTCCCACAGCCGTGTCTGGGCTCGCGCGGCCTGTTCGGAGTGGAACGAGGCGGCCATCAGGGCGAGTGCGAGGGACGGCCGTACGAGCAGGGATTCCTGGATCTCCTCGTTGAGGGCGGTCAGATCACCGCGCAGGGAACCGGTGTCGGGCGGCTGCCAGTCGATCTCACCGGCGGCATCGATGACGTCGACGAGGAGACCGCCCACGTCGCGCCATCGCCGGTAGACGGTGGTGCGGTGCACGCCCGCGCGGGTCGCGACGCCCTCCACCGTGAGCCCCTCATGACCGTTCTCGGTGAGTTCGGCGCGCACCGCGTCGAGAACCTGCGCGCGAACGCGGGCGGACCGGCCACCCGGGCGGCGGCGGTCCGCTGTCGTAGTCGTCGCGTCTGCCATCGAGATCCCCGTATCCGGTTGATCGCGGTCCCCGTCCGTGCCAGCATCTTAACGCAACGTCTGTCGCACTAACTGTCGGCCGTAAGGCAGCCGCACCCCATCCAAAAGAAGTCCGCCCCCGCCGTAAGGAACCGCCATCGCCCTCCTCCCGATGCCGCCCGTCCCCGCCGACCCCACCGTCCTGCACCCCATGCCGGACCAGCCGCGCGTCGTCCTGCTCAAGCCGCTGGTGACGTCCCCCCTGATCGAGGTGGGTGAATACTCGTACTACGACGACCCGGACGACGCGACCGCGTTCGAAACACGCAACGTGCTCTACCACTACGGGCCCGAGAAGCTCGTCATCGGCAAGTTCTGCGCGCTCGGCACGGGGACGAAGTTCATCATGAACGGCGCCAACCACCGCATGGACGGCCCCTCCACGTTCCCCTTCCCGACCATGGGCGGCTCATGGGCTGACCACTTCGACCTCATCACCGGACTGCCGGGCCGCGGTGACACCGTCGTGGGCAACGACGTCTGGTTCGGCCACGGCGTCACCGTCATGCCGGGCGTCCGCATCGGGCACGGCGCGATCATCGCCACCGGCGCCGTCGTCACCTCCGACGTCCCCGACTACGGCATCGTCGGCGGCAACCCGGCCCGCCTCCTGCGCACCCGCTTCGACGAGCCGACCATCGCCCGGCTCCTCGCCGTCGCCTGGTGGAACTGGCCCGCCGAACACATCACCGCCCATGTACGGACCATCATGTCCGGCTCGGTCACAGAACTGGAAACAGCCGCGACGCTCAACGGCCGCACCTGAGAACGCCCCTGCCATCCGTCGTGCACTGAACAGTCAGGCGCGCCCAGGTTGCGGGGGCGGCGTCGGCGCAAGATCGCCTTGTGAGGCCGTTGGACGTGCTCGTAGCGTGCCCTGAGCGCAGCGGACTTTGCGCGAGGGAAAGTGCGGGGGAGCGGGGGAGTCGTGGGGCGTCGTGAGCGGCCGGTTGATCCGAACGAGGGCCCGGTGCAGAGGTTCGCTTACGAGTTGCGGAAACTGCGGCAGGAAGCGGGAGGGCTCACCTACCGGGAGCTGGCCCGCAGGGCCCACTACTCGGCGACCGCGCTGTCACAGGCGGCAGCGGGAGAGCAGTTGCCCTCGCTCGCTGTCGCCCTGGCCTATGTGAAGGCCTGCGGCGGCGACCTGGAGGAGTGGGAACGGCGCTGGAAGGAGGCGAGCGAGGAGTCGGCGTCCCTGGGTCTGCACGAGACGGGCCAGTCGCCGTATCAAGGACTGGCGCGGTTCGAGCCTGACCATCACGACCGCTTCTTCGGCCGGGACGAACTGATCGCCGAGGTCCGGCGGATGACGGCCGAGCACCGCTTCTCGGCGGTCCTCGGCCCCTCGGGCAGCGGGAAGTCCTCACTGCTGCGCGCCGGGTTGATACCGGTGCTGCGCGCGCACGGACCGGAACAGGTGGCGGCGATCCGGATCCTGACGCCGGGCGAACAGCCCCTGCGCACCCATGCCGCCGTGCTGCGGGCGAAGGACGCGGACGGTGACACCGTCATCGTCGTCGACCAGTTCGAGGAACTCTTCACTCTCTGCCACGATCCCGCGCAGCGCGCTGGGTTTGTCGACCGGCTGCTGGCCGCCCGGGAGCCGGACAGCAGGCTGCGTGTCATCATCGCCGTACGGGCGGACTTCTACGGGCGTCTGGCGGAGCACCGTGCCCTGGCCGCGGCGGTGTCTGCGTCCAGCCTGCTGGTCGGGCCGATGAGTGCATCCGAGTTGCGCGAGGTGATCGTCAAGCCGGCACAGCAAGCCGGACTGATCGTCGAGCGGGAGCTGACGGCTCGGCTGGTCCGAGAGGTGGACGGGGAGCCGGGCGGACTGCCGCTGTTGTCGCACGTTCTGCACGAGACCTGGCGCCGCCACCGAGGGCGGGCGTTGACGGTGCAGGCGTACGAGGCAGCGGGCGGGCTGCACGGCGCTATCGCCCAGACCGCGGAGAACGTGTACTCCTCTCTTGCGCCCGAAGACACCGAGGTGGCCCGGAACGTTCTGCTGCGCCTGGTCACGCCCGGCGAGGGCGCGCAGGACACCCGCCGCCCCGCGCACCGCGCAGAACTGGACTTCGCGCCCGCGAGGGACGTCGACGCCGTCCTGGACCGCTTGGTCTCCGCCCGGCTGCTGATCCTGGACGACGAGACGGTGGACCTGGCCCACGAGGCTCTGATCACCGCCTGGCCCCGGCTGAGGGCCTGGATCGACGAGGCCCGCGAGCGCCTGCTCATCCACCGGCGGTTGACCGACGCCGCCCGCGCCTGGGACGAACTGGGCCGCGAGCCCGGCGCGTTGTACCGCGGGACGCGGCTCGCCGCGGCGAGCGAACATCTGGTGGAGGACGCACTCACCCATCTGGAACGGGACTTCCTCACCGCGAGCCGCGCCGCCGGCGCCTCCGCAGTGCGCCGACGGCGCGGCGTGCTGGCGGCGGTGGCCGTGCTGGTGGTGCTCGCTCTGGTCGCCGGCGTTGCCGCGTGGCAACAGAGCCTGACCAGCGCACGTCGTCACGTCGAAGCCGAGGCGCGGCGTATCGCCGCCGTCGCGGACGCGATGCGGTCCGCCGATCCGGCGATGGCCATGCGGCTCAGCGTCGCGGCGTGGCGGCTGGCGCCCACCAGCGAGAGCCGGTCGGCGCTGCTGAGTGGTATGGCCCAGCCGGAGCAGGACGTCTTCCCCATCCCCGCACCGCGGTCCGGCCGGGCCCTGAACCGGCTCGCGATGGACGGTCGCACCCTGCTGACCGTCTCCGCGCGGCGCGTGGTGGTCCGGGACATGCACACCCATCGGCATGTCGGCTCCTACCCGGGACCCGGCAGCCTGTTGCCAGAGGGGGATCTGGGCCCAGGAACGGACCCGGACTGGGACATCAGCCCGGACGGACGGATGCTCGCCCTGCCTGTGGAAGGAGGCGTCCGGCTGTGGGACGTCAGGGGCGGCCGGGTGAGGGCCACCCTGCCCGGCGACACCGCGATATCAGCGCAGTTCAGCGCGGACGGGCACCATCTGACGGTCGCCAACCGGGTCCGGGAGGAATCCCAGCAGACACAGGTCTGGGATCTACGCAGCCGACAGCGGCTGGTGAGTGTGCGCACTCCCGTACGGGATGAACGACTCACCAGCATCAGCGCAGACGGCCGCACACTCGCACTGTGCCGGGACGCCCATCGCCTGGAGCTCCGCGACCTCCGCACCGGGCGGTCCCGTCAGTTTCCTCGGATCGACCGGGCCGCAACGGTGGCCTGCCCCGGCGAGGGTCAGGACTCCGCTGGGATGTTCGAGCTGTCGCCGAGGGGTGACGTCCTGGCAGCCGTCACGCCCGGTGGGGCGATTCGCCGCTGGGCGGTGGACACAGGCCGCGAGTTGCCTCGGCTGAACATTGCGGAGACATCATTCCTGCGGTTCAGCGCGAACGGCGACTTCCTTGCCGCCACGTCCGGCAAGGAGATCGTGCTGTGGCGGCAAAGCCAGCCCGGCCGACCCGTCTTCCGGTACCGGCTCATCGGTGAAATGATCACTGGCTTCGCTCTCACCCCGGACACCGGCGCCGTACGGTACGTGCGATGGAGCGGCACCTCCGTCACCACGCTCGACCTGAAGCCGTACACCCGCGCCAACTGGCAGCAGTACGCCGCCGACCGGTCCCTCCTCACCCGCGACGGTCGCACCGCGGCTGTGATCCGGCGCGGCCCGGGCCGGACGGACCTTCGCCTGCTCGACACCCGCAGCCACCGAACCCTCGCCACGCTGCCCGACCAGCCCTGTCCCCCGGACAACGGCTCCTCAGCCTCCGACATCGCCGACGGGGCCTCCGGCCCTTCGGACCCCTTGGACTGCTCAGAGTTGATGGCGTTCAGCCACGATGGCCGCCGCCTGGCCTTCGTGCGGGTCTGGGGAGTCAGCGGGTACCGGCAGCGGATCACCGTCTGGGACATCGCGGCACACCGCCAGGTGGCCTCCCTCGATGCCGGCAGGACCCTGGAGAGCGAGATCAGCAGCATGGCATTCAGCGCTGACGGCCGCGCCCTGCTGCTGACGCGCAGCTCTGAGGCCTCGCCACTGGAGCGCTGGAACCTGAGCACCGGAAGAGGGACGAGTACCCTGACGCGCGTTTCGGGCGCGATTCTGGACACACGTGCCGGCGACGACATCCTCGTATCCAGTGACAATGAGGTCTCCGAACTGCGAACACGACGGGTGCGCCCGCTGATGCTCAGCGACAGTGACACTCTCTTCGCCGGAACGTTCAATGACGACGGCACCCGCTTCGCCGTCGGCGACATCACCGGACGCGTCACCGTGTGGGACGGCGATCTGCGTCACCGTCTCGGCGTGTTCAACGGCGCCTACACAGGAGAACGTGAGACCGAACAGCAGGCCGTGGTCGCGCTGGCCTTCTCGCCCGACGGCCGGACCCTCGGCGTGGCGGGTGCGTCCGGCTCCGTCCAGTTGTGGGACGTCGCTTCCGGGCGTCGCCTGGGCTCCCAGTTGCCCACATCCGGTCAGGACGTGCACGCTGTCGCCTTCTCCGACGACGGCGAAAGCCTATACGTGGCCGGCTCCAGGGCCCCCGTCGAGCACATTGATCTGGAACCCGACCGCCTGGTGCACCGAGTCTGTGCACGTGTCGGCTCCGGACTGTCGCGTCCGCATTGGCAGACGTACCTTCCGCACGTCCCCTATCGGAAGACGTGCTGAACCCACCCGTCCACGACGGGAGCATCCCGGACCCCCGTTACGGCCCCGCGACCGTCCGTTGGACGGGTCATTTGGCGTGGCGGGAGGACCGACTTACAGCGAGGTGCATCGCGCTTCGGCCACTGCTCTTGGAGGTGGCCGGCGGCCTGCGCGAGAGCGCACCCGCATGTTCGATGCCCGCCGCGCTCCCCTCAGGCCGGCTCCTCGGTGGAGTGGGAGTCGGTGAGGGTGAGCGCGCCGCCGGTGGCGATCAGGCCGACGAGCACCGCGAGTACGGCGTACGTGATGCGCTCGCCGTGGAAGAAGGACTGCACGAGGCCGCTGCCCCAGACGCCCGCGGGCAGTTGGTTGGTGACCAGGGCGGCGATCAGGGTGCCGACGACGGCGGTGCCGACGCTAGAGCCGACCTCCTGGGCGGTGTCGTTGAGCGCGGTGCCGATCGAGGTGCGGTTGGCCGGCATCGCCTCGACCAGGGCGATCGCGCAGATGGTCATGACGGTGCGCAGCCCGATCGTCATCACGACCATGCAGGCCGCGATGGCGACGTACCCGTGACCGACGCCCCAGGCGAGGCCGGCGAGGGCGACGGTCAGGCAGCCCGCGCCGACCAGGCAGGCGATGCGGTGGCCGAACCTCTTGGCCAGCCCCTCCGAGAGCGGAGTCGCCACGAGCATGGTCACGATGAGCGGCAGGTTCGCCAGGCCGGCCCGGACCGGGCTCCACCCGTAGGCGTACTGGAAGTGGAGGATCAGCCCGAACATCACGCCGGCCATCGCCACGGACGTGCCGATCTGGGCGAGGGTGGCGCCGCGCACGGTGCCGTTCGAGAAGATCTTCACGTCCAGCATGGGGGCCTTGCTGCGGCGCTCGTGCCCTACGAACGCGATGCCCGCGGCGGCGGCGCCCAGGACCGAGGCGAGGGTGGCGGCGGAGAGCCAGCCGTGCTCGACGCCGCTGGTCAGCGCGTAACAGGCCAGACCGATGGTGAGCACGCTGAGGGCGGCGCCGGGCAGGTCGAGCTTGTCGTCGGTGAGGTCCTGGCGCCGGTCGGGCGCGACGCCGAGGCGGACGCCGATGGCCGCGATCAGCGCGATCGGCGCGTTGATCAGCAGCAGCCACTGCCAGCTCACGTGGGCGAGCGCGGTGCCGCCGAGCAGCGGACCGAGGATGAACCCGGACATGCCGACGACGATCATCAGGGTCATCGCGCGCATCCGCAGTGCCTGGTCGTCGAAGAGGCGGAAGACGAGCGAGTTGGTGATGGGGGCCATGGCCGCGGCGGCGATGCCGAGCCCGGCCCGCAGGGCGATGAGCTGCCCGGTGGAGTCGACGGCGATGACGGCCAGACTCAGCAGGCCGAAGACGGCGAGGCCGACGAGCAGCACGCGCCGGCGTCCGAGGCGGTCGGCCATGGACCCGGCGGTGAGCAGCAGGCCGCCGAAGGTCAGCGAGTAGGCGCCGGTGACCCATTGCAGGGCGGTCGTGCCGCCGCCGAGGTCGCGGCCGATGGTGGGCAGCGCGATGGACAGCAGCGTGTTGTCGACCATCTCGACGAAGAAGGCCAGGCAGAGCGCGGCCAGCGGAATCCACGCCGCCCGCAGTGATCCGTAGGTGCGGTTGGAAACGGGCCCGGTGTCGGTGGTGGCAGTCATGACCGGCCTCCTTTCTGAACGGGGAACGCCGTCACTTATGGAACGGCGTTCGTTCATAGAACATGGTTCGACTCTCGAACGCTGTTCCACCATAGAACGTCGTTCGATAGTGAGGCAAGCTGTGTTTGGATGGATGCCATGACACCGCCCCCGACCCGCGCACGCTCCGACGCCGCCGACAGGCCTTCCCGGGGACGCCGACGTGCTTCGCACTCGATGGAGGCCGTCCTCGACGCGGCCGTGGCCGTGCTCGACGAAGCCGGCGGGACCGCGCTGACCTTCCGCACCCTCGCCGCCCGGCTCGGCACGGGCGTCGGCACGATCTACTGGTACGTACAGAACAAGGACGAGCTCCTCGACCGCGCCACCGACCACGCGATCAGCGGCGTCCTGGCCGCCGTGGAGGAGCTGCCGGACAGCGGCGACCCCATCGCCGACCTCCGCGCGATGGCCGTCACCCTGTTCGACGCGATCGTGGACCGGCCGTGGCTGTCCGCGTACTTCATGCGCAACACCGACATCCAGGGCAACTCGCTGCGCCTGTACGAGCGCCTCGGCCGCCAGACGCTGCGCCTCGACCTCACCCCGCGCCAGCGCTTCCACGCCGTCTCGGCGATCACGGGCGTCGTCGTCGGGACGGCCGCCGACCTGGGCGCGGAGATCCCCCAGGAGCTGCTCGACGGCGAGGTGGGCCGCGAGGAGTACCTCGACCGCTTCGCCGAGGCCTGGCGCTCCCTCGACGCGGAGGAGTTCCCCTTCGTACGCCAGATCGCCGACGAGTTCGCCGGTCACGACGACCGGGATCAGTTCCTCGCCGCGCTGGACCTCACCTTGGCGGGCCTGCGCCTGCAAGCGGGAACCTGACCCCACCACTATCGGGGGTTCGGCATCGCGGCACGACTCATCCGGCGAGGATCCGCTCCACTCCCTCCCGATAGCCGGTGACCCGGAAGTCGGGGAAGCGGGCCGCGAACTTCGAGCTGTCGAAGACGTTGTCGTCCCGGTAGCGGGCGAGCAGCTCGTACATCTCGTCGAGCGGCTTCACGAAGCGGCGCCCGAGACGGAAGGCGGGCATGGGCAGCACCGTGTAGCCGATCCTGCGGCCGGTGACCTCGCCTGCGATGCCGATGAGCTGGGCGTATACAACGCCGAGGAGGAGGCCAAGCGGCGCGGCGCGCTCTACGAGAAGGCGACCCTGCCCTTCGTCCCCTACGTCGTGACCGACGGCAACCTCGTCACCGGCCAAAACCCGGCCTCGGCCAAGGCCACAGCGAAGAAGGTCGTCGAAGCCGTCGAGGGCGACGCGTCGAGGGAGCGCGGCTGAGTCGAGACACCGCCCTCCGTCAGAGGGGCGGCCAGTTCCGCAGCGCCGCGTCGGCCACCCGCTGGAGTTCACAGGGGGTGGCGCCGCCGGCGGCCTGGACGGCGATGCCGTTCGCCACGGTCATGAGGTAGCGGGCGAGCAGTTCCGGATCCGCGTCGGGCGGCAGGTCGCCCTCGTCGACAGCCCGCTGGAACCGGTGACGGAGGCGGGCACGGGCGTCGTCGCGCCAGGCGATCAGGGTGTCCTGGGCCACCCGGCCGGAGTCGCCCGCGGCCAGCGAGCCCTGTACGCCGAGGCACCCGGCGGGGCAGCCGGGGCGGGTGGTGGCGTTGACCGAGCCGGCGAGGAACGCGGTGGCCACCTCGCGGGCGCTCGGCTTCTCCAGGGCGCGGGCCGCATAGGAGGCGGGGCCTTCGGTGTAGCGCTCCAGGGCCTTGCGGAAGAGCTCCTCCTTGTTGCCGAAGGCCGCGTACATGCTCTTGCGGGTGATGCCCATGGCGTGGGTCAGGTCGGTCAGGCTGGCGCCTTCGTAGCCCTGCTCCCAGAAGACGACCATCGCCCGCTCCAGGGCCTCGTCGGCGTCGAAGCCTCTGGGCCGGCCGAGAGGTGCTTTCCGGGGATTCTCCACGATCTCATCCTACCTTCGATACCGATCGGTGCAGAAGTGCTACGGTCTACTTCTGCACCGACCGGTATCGAAGTTTGGGGAGTTCACGTCATGGGACAGCTAGAAGGCAAGATCGCCGTCGTCACGGGCGGCAGCACCGGAATCGGCCTGGCGACCGCGGAGCGGCTGGCGTCCGAGGGCGCCCATGTGTTCATCACCGGCCGGCGCAAGGACGCGCTCGACAGGGCCGTCGAGGCGATCGGCGGCTCCGTCACCGCGGTGCCGGGCGACATCAGGGAGCCGGCCGACCTGGACCGGCTGTACGGAGCGGTCCGCGACCACGGCCGGGGCCTGGACGTGCTCTTCGCCAACGCGGGCATGGCCACGCTCGCACCCCTGGAGCAGGCCACCGACGAACAGTTCGACCAGATCTTCGGCATCAACGTCCGGGGCACGCTGCACACCGTGCAGAAGGCGCTGCCGTTGCTCAACGAGGGCGCCTCGGTGATCATCAACGACTCCATCCGAGCCGACGACGGCCGGGAGACCTTCGGCCTGTACGCGGCGTCGAAGGCCGCGATCCGGTCCCTCGCGCGGACGTGGGCCAACGAGCTGAAGGACAGGGGCATCCGGGTCAACACGGTCGCACCGGGCGCGATCGACACCCCCGGCGTCGACATCGCCATCGGCGAGGAGAACGCGGACGCCATCAAGGCCGAACTCGCGGCGGGAGTCCCGATCGGCCGCAGGGGACGCCCGGAGGAGGTCGCCGCCGCCGTGGCCTTCCTCGCCTCCGCGGACAGCAGCTTCATGCTCGGCACCACCCTGCACGTCAACGGCGGCGAAAACCAGTTCTGACCCCGCCACGCGGGGCGCGCGGCACGGTCCCTGCCGGTCGGAGCGCAGGGTCGCTCCGACCGGTGGTGTAGGTGTACTGGGCGCCGTTCCTCACGTTGGCCGGCCCTACGAGGGCGAGCGCTCCTGTCCTGGCCGCTGAGCCGGTGCGCTGAGCAGCATCCCGGCCGAGGCCGCAGCACCGGTTACGGCGTTCGCGCGCGGCCGCCGCACGTCAAGGTGACTGAGGCGCCCGCCACTTCGGGATCGACGCCCTTCACGGGCACGGAAACCGTGCGGGCGGGCTCAGCCGCAGTGACCGTGCCCATTGCCCAGCGCACCGTCGATCGAGCCGAGCCAGAGGATGCACTGGCCGCGGGCGGACAAGTACACCGGACCGGCGTACGACGTGTAGAGGCCGTTGTCCATGACGGACGGGGCGCCGCGGCCCGCGTCGATGGCCAGCGTCACGGCCATCCGTACCGGTGCACCGGAGGTGTTGCGGATGGTGACCGCGCAGTTCTTGCCGGTCGACCTGTTGTAGGTGACGTAGACGGTGCCCTTGTCCTCCACCGGCGTGGAGTCGATGACCGTGTAGCCGGAGCCACAGACTCCGTTGTAGGCGGCTTCCGCCGAGGCGACGGCGGTGGCGGTACGAGGCGCCGCGCCCGCCGGAGCGGCCAGGGCGACCGCCCCGCCAAGCGTGACGGCGGCCAGGACAGCGGCCGAGGCGAGGTGACGTGATGACTTCATGGAGTTCCCCCGTGATGAGTGTTCGAGTGGTGCCAGGACCTTTGAGCAGCGGGCCGGGTACCTCCCCCATACCTCCCGCACGCTCAGGCGGTGCATCGCTCGTCGACGACCGTAGGCGGGAGCGGCGTTCCAGGGGCACCAATGCGCGCACCGTGAACCCCCAGATCGTGCACAGTACGCACGCGACACGGAAGCAAGGTGCCCGTTCGACGAGGGAGCTGGGAGTACATCGCCGTGCCAGACCGCGCAGGTTGTCAGCAGCCGGTCCCGGCCCCCGCGACGCCGTGAGCAGTACGAACAGTGCGGATCAGCACCGTTCGAACACCGCATCTCGTGGCCGCATGTAGTCACGCGGGCCCGCCGCCCGCAGGACCACGTCCAGCACCCGCGCCGGGTCGCAGGCATAGGCGTGCGAGAACCATGCCATGTTGGCCTCCACCACGGCCCAGCGGCGGCCTGGACGCCGCGGATCGAGCAGCTGACCGACGTCTACGACGACGGCGCTGGGCAGCGTGTCCCCGGCCGCGGCGACCAGCCGGTCGATGAACTCCGTGATCCGGGCGGCAGTGATCCGGTCCGCCCGGTCGCTGCCGAGCGGCCGGGGATCGAGCCGGCCGAACACCGCGTACCGGCTCGCCGTGGCGATCCGGCCCTCCAGCAGGAACAGCCGGTACTCGGCCGCGAAGGTCACCACCTCGGACAGCAGCACCGGCGTTGCCGGGTCCAGCGAGGAGGGCAACCGGGACCCGTCGGAGTACACACCGGCCGGGAAGGACTTGTCCCGGGGCGGCTTGACGAACGTCGGCCGGTCGATCGACCGCGCGTCCGCGACAGTCCCCGCCCTGACCTGGCGGCCGGTGAACTCGCGCGGCAACTCTGCGAGCCAGCCGTCCGTCGGCTCCAGCAACGCGAACCCGAGCCGTCCCGCGAGCCGCGCCCCCGCGACCGGCCCGCCGTACCAGTGCACGGGGCCGGTCAGGCCGGGCTCCTCCGCCGCCCTGACCGACATCCCCCGGCCCGCCGCCTCCACGGCCAACAGCTCCATCGTCGACGTCCGCCGCCCAGGCATGACCAGCACCACGAACCCCTCCCGCGCCCGCAAAACCGCCACGCTAGCCCCACGCGCGCGGAGCTTCACGGCCCCGGGCCTCGACCGCCCCCCACTGAGTGCGGTGCGAACAAGGTGAGAACACGAGGGTCAAGGCCCCCACCCCGACCAGGGTGACCCAGCGACTGGTTTGAGTACGCGTACTCATGGGCCCGGCCCCGCTGGGGCCCGAAGGTGGAGGTCCGCCCCCGAGCACGAGGAGCAGGCGATGACCTGTACCCACCCAGCCCCCGCCCCGACGCGGGAGGCGAGCCCGTCGTCTCGACGTCATCTGCCTGCCGCCCTCGCCGTCACGGTGAGCGCGGCGCTCGTCGTGTCACGCTTCGGGGCGGCCGATCCGACGACCTGGGTGCTGGAGACCGCGTGGGTGATGGCGGGCCTGCCGCTGGCGATACTGCTGCGCCGTCGCTTCCCGCTGAGTGGCCTGCTGTGCGGGCTGCTGGCCGCGCACGCGCTGGTCCTCATCGTGGGCGGTCACTACACCTACGCGGAGGTACCGGTGGGGGACTGGGTGCGTGACTGGCTCGGCTGGGACCGCAACCCGTACGACCGCTTCGGCCACTTCATGCAGGGCTTCGTCCCGGCGGTCCTGGTACGCGAACTCCTCGTCCGTACCTCCCCGTTGCGCGGCAGCCGCTGGCTGGCCCCGCTCACCGTGTGTGCGTGCCTGGCCTTCAGCGCCGTCTTCGAGATGCTGGAGTGGCTCGCGGCGGTCACCGGAGGCGATGCCGCGGACGCCTTCCTGGGCACGCAAGGAGACGTCTGGGACACCCAGTGGGACATGTTCTGCGCCCTGATCGGCGCCACCTGCGCCCTGCTGTTCCTGACCCGCGCCCACGACCGCGCCCTCGCCCGTCTCACCCTCGCCCGCCTCGACCGCGCCAGGCCGACCACGCTGGGAGCCCCCACGCAGCCAGGAGGCCCGCCCCCGCACTGCCCCTGAACCGGCACAGCGGAGGACGGACCCATAGTGATCCAGGATCGCGACCAGGACCTCGGCCTCCGGACCTCAGCCCCCGGACCTCAGCCCCCGGACCTCAGTCCCCGGCCCCCACGGGCTCCAGCCTGATGCTGAAGTGCCGCAGGATCGGCGACTGGCCCGTGACCCGGTAGCCGTGGACCGACTCAGGGTTCTTGGCGATGTCCGCCAGGGTGGCGGCGACGTGGTCGTAGTGGCTGCGGGTGTAGACCCGGCGCGGGAGCGCGAGCCGTACGAGCTCGTACGGCGCGCTCTTGACGGGGTTGCCGTGCTCGTCCTCCTCGCCCAGGTACAGCGAGCCGAGCTCGGCGGAGCGGATGCCGCCGCGCAGGTAGAGCTCGCAGACGAGGGCGGTGCCGGGGTACTGGTGCGGGGGGATGTGGGGCAGGAGCCGGCCGGCGTTGACGTAGAGGGCGTGCAGCCCGACGGGTTCCACGATGTCGACCCCGGCCTCGCGGATCCGCGCGGCGAGGTAGGCGGCTATGTCGGCGCGCTCGGCGAGGTAGGACGGCTCGGTGACTTCGAGGAGGCCGCGGGCCATCATCTCGAGGTCACGACCGGCCAGACCGCCGTAGGTGGTGAACCCCTCGGTGGCGATGAGCAGGCCACCGCACCGCTCGGCGAGGTCGGGGTCCTTCAGGCCGATGAAGCCGCCGATGTGGACGATGCCGTCCTTCTTGGCGCTCATGACGCAGCCGTCGGCGAGGCGGAAGGCTTCCTCGGCGACCTGGCGCGGGGTGCGGTCGGCGTAGCCGGGTTCGCGCCGGGTCACCAGCCAGGCGTTCTCCGCGAACCGGGCGGCGTCCAGGATCATCGGCACGTTGTGGCGACGGCACAGTTCGGCGGTGCGGTGCAGGTTCTCCATGCTGACCGGCTGACCGCCGCCACCGTTGTTGGTGATGGTCATCAGCACGGCGCCCACCGGCGCCTGGTCCGCGTTCCGCAGCGCCTCCTCGAGGGCGACCAGGTCGATGTTGCCCTTGAAGGGGTAGTCGCTGTCGAGGTCGCTCGCCTCGGCGCAGGGCATGTCGTAGGCCGTGCAGCCGGTGAGTTCGACGTTGGCGCGGGTGGTGTCGAAGTGCGTGTTGGACAGCACGCGGTCGCCGGGCTTGAGCAACGCGGAGAACAGGATGCGCTCGGCGGCGCGGCCCTGGTGTGCCGGGAGGATGTGCGGGTAGCCGGTGAGCTCGGAGACGACCTCGTGCCACCGGTAGAAGCTGCGGCTGCCGGCATAGGACTCGTCGCCCTGCATGCCCGCGGCCAGTTGGTCCGCGGAGATGGCCCCGGTCCCGGAGTCGCTGAGCAGGTCGATGGTGACTTCGTCGGCCTTCAGGTCGAAGGGGTTGTAGGCCGTCCGCTTCAGCGCGGCCTCGCGCTGTTCCCGGGTGGTGAAGGCGATGGGTTCTACGACTTTGATGCGGTACGGCTCCACGTTTCTTCCTTCTGTGCGGTGTGCGGGCTGACGTGGCCTGCGGCCTGGTGCCCGGGGTTCAGGACGCTCTGGGTGCGCTGTGCGGGCATCCAGGTGCCCCGCGGGTACTGCTCCTGCGGCGGCCGGACGCGGTAGGCCTCGGAGCTGAGGTAGGCGGTGATCCGCGGCGGCCGGCCCCGCTCGTACACCAGGGCCAGGTAGGCGATCAGCCCCACGCCGTCGGCGAGGGGGCGCTGTGTGAGCGCTCCCAGGCTCCGGGTCAGCACAGTGGGGTCGATGCCGACCCGGGTCAGCAGCGCTGTCGCGCGGGCGAGGGCCTCCTCGTCGTCGCGCACGTAGTCACGGACGGGGATGTGGAGCGTGAAGCCGCTCGGGGCGCTGTCACCCCCGGTGAAGGAGTGGCAGGTGAGCGCGGGCCGCCGCACCAGCCGCAGGGTGTCGTCCCCGCCGCTCCCGGACGGCGCCAGGGAGCCCGCGGCCGCGTGGAAGAAGGCGCGGATGTCGGACGGCGCGGCCTCGGAGGTGCGGCTGAGCGCGCAGGCGTCGTCGGCCGACATCCGCGGGTGCCGTACGTAGACCTTGACGCGCGGGGACTTCCAGGCGCCCAGGTCCAGGGCGAGGAAGGGGTAACCGGCCGCCGTCGGGGGCAGATGCGCGAAGGCCTCCCCGTAACCGAGCCGCCGCAGCGCCTCGCGCACGGTCCGGGCCGCGTGTTCCTCGCCGGAGGCGGAGGGGTTCAGATAGACCTTGACCCCGGGAACTCCTCCGGCCCGCAGGTCGAGCGCGTACCACAGCGCCAGGGGGCCCCGCGCGTCGGCGGGGAAGAACAGGTCGGCCAGGGCGTCGAGTTGCCCGGTGGAGAAGCCCCAGCGGGCGGCCATGGCCCGGATGGCTTCGAGTCCGGCGCGCCCGCTGTCGCCCATGTCCTCGTGGGCCCACCCGGGTTCCACGAGCACGCGCAGCGCCGGGTCGGCGCCCGGGGTGCTGGCCAGGGAGAACTCCACCGGGCTGTGGTCGTCGCTCAGGAAGGTGGGCGAGGCCGGGGGCAGGGACAGCGGCCGGTGGGCGGCGCCCGCGAGCGAGTCGAGCAGAACCTCGCCGTACAGCGCGGTGTCCGCCTCGCTCAGCCCCACCGTGGCACCGAGGCGCCGCAGTTGACCGAGCACGTGCTCGCCGAGCGTGTTCTCACCGGGCCCGGCTGCCGGCGTACCGGGGCCCGGCCGGGGGGTCATCGCGAACCTCGCATGGTGCGGCGCGGCGAGCGTCCGGACGGTGCGGGCGTACGGGAATGGGTTCCGCCGACAAGGGAGGAGCCCAGAACGTAACCACCGTCGAGGGGAAGGACGAGAGCCGGACCGCCGTCGAGGGGGAAACCGAGGGCCGGACCGCCGTCGAGGGCGGATACGAGGGCCGTAACACCGTCGAGTGCGGCGGGTATTCGGTCCGGCGCATGCTCGGGATCACCGCCCCCGCAGAGGTTGCGTCTGCTGGGGGTGGTGCGTCGTTGGCCCGGCCGGTCGCCGGTGGAACGGGGCGCGGAGGTGCTTGCGAGGTCCACTGCCTCTCCTTCAACTTGTGTCACTCCAGACACTCCGCGCCGTCCTACCCAGGAAGTTGATCTTTCATGCAGACTACATCAACTGCCTGTGTCACATGCGTCACAGGGGGTGCGGGCTACTGGCCCGTCAGCCACCTCATGAAGTTGCTCCAGCGCCCCGGCTTGCCGGCGGGCTGAGAGGCCGCGGGCGCGGCGGCGGTGGCCGCGGGAGGCGCCTGATCGCGGGGCGTGGCGGTCGGCTCCGGCGCGGCCGCGGGGCGCGGGGTCACCGCGCTGAAACGGACGGGCAGGGAGGCCAGGGCCCGGTTGAAGGGGCCGGGACGCCAGGCGAGACTGCTGGCGGGGACCGCGAGTTCGACATCGGGCAACGCGTTGAACAGCGTCTCCAGACCGGTCAGGGCGATCAGCCGCGCCGGGTCCTTCGACGGGCAGGCGTGCGGGCCCGCGCTCCAGGCCAGGTGGCCTCGGGTGTCGGCGCCACGGTCCGCGAGCGCCGTGTTGGCGGCGCCGAAGGACACCAGCACCAGTTCACCGGCGTGCACCTTGTCACCGGCCACGTCCGTGTCGACCACCGGATAGTGAGGCGCGTAGTTGGACATCGGCGCATTGCGCCACAAAGTGTCGTCCAGGGCCCTGTCGAACTGGCCCAGGCGCGCGAACTCCTCGTTGGTCAGCATCGTGTAGAACGCGTTGCCGATCAGATTGCCCTCCGGCTCACCGCCCGCGCCGAGGAGCAGCACCAGCGTGTGCGCCAGCTCCTCGTCATTGAGCTGCGCCGAGTGCTGCATCAGGTAGGACGTGATGTCCTCCCCGGGCTGCGCGCGCTTGAGCGCCACCAGTTCGCCGACCGCCCCGAGCAAGACCTGGCTGGCCTGCTCGGCGTTGACGCCGTCGAACATGCCGGAGATGCCGAACAGCACCCGGTCGCCGATCTCCGCCGGGCAGCCGAACAGCTCGTTGAACACGTACAGCGGGAGCTGCTGCGCGTAGTCCCTGAGCAGGTCGGCGCTGCCGCGCCCGCTGAACTGGTTGATGAGGAACTGCGCGGCCTGGGAGACGATCCGGGACAGCCGCTTGTCGCTGACGCGGGCGAAGGAGTCGGTGATGGCCTGGCGCAGCCGCACATGCTCGGCACCGTCGGTGAACATGGCGTTCGGCCGGTAGGCGAGCAGCGGCAGGACCGGGCTGTCGGGGCTGATGCGGCCCTCGTTCAACGCACGCCAGCGACGGGAGTCCTTGCGGAACGTGGTCGAGTCCTGGAGCAGTTCCAGGGCGGCGTTGTAGTCGGTCACCAGCGTCGCCTCCACGCCGGGGGCGATGGTGACCGGCGCGGTGGGGCCGAGCTCGCGCATGTAGCGGTAGTACGCGTGCGGATTGGCCGCGAACTCCGGTGTGTCGAGGGGTATGCGCTGCCCGCTGCCGTGCGCGGGGCAGCCGGGCGGAGGTACGGGAGGAGGGGTTGTCATGCGTGCTCCAGGGCGGCGCGCTTCTGCAGATAGCGGACCATGGTGATCAGGGCATCCACGCTCGACTTCTTGTCGCGCGCGTCAATGGTGACGACAGGGGTGTCGGGCAGCAGGTCGAGCGCTTCCCGGACGGCTTCCGGGGTGTGGACCGTACCGCCGTCGAACTGGTTGATGGCCACGGCGAAGTCGAGGCCGTAGCTCTCGACCAGATCCATGACCTCGAAGGAATCGGCCAGGCGCTCGGGGTCCACCAGGACCAGGGCCCCCAGCGCCCCGCGGGCCATGTCGTCCCACAGGTTCACGAAACGCTGCTGGCCCGGCGAGCCGAACAGATACAGGACGATCCGCTCACTGAGCGTCAGGCGACCGAAGTCCAGGGCGACCGTGGTGGTGGTCTTCCCCTGAACCCCCTTGAGGTCGTCGACACGCTCCGAGAGCGTCGTCATCTGCTCCTCGGTGGACAGCGGAGTGATCTCGGACAACGAGCCGATCAGGGTGGTCTTGCCGACGGCGAAGTGCCCGACGACCAGGATCTTCACCGCGGTCTGCTGTGCGCCGCTGCGCACATAGGCGTCCTCAGACAGAGAGAGCCTTGAGGCCATCGAGCACCTCCTGGAGCAAGGCCTTATTGGCGAGACGGGCCGAGGGCACCGGCGCCCGCGTGACGAGATAGCCCCCCTCGGCGAGGGAACTGAGCAGCACTTTGACGACACCCAGCGGCAGTTGGGAATGCGCGGCGATCTCAGCCACCGAGAGGTAGCCGCTGGAACACATGTCCAGGATCTGCTGCTCCTCGGGCGACAGCCGCTGAGAGCGCTGCTGCTCGTCGGTGGACGTCGTCACGAGGGTGATGAGGGCGAACTCGCCCTCATCGGGCAGCTCACGGCCACGGGTGATGACGTAGGGCCGTACTAATTCGCCGGCCTCCGACTCGAACTCGGGCTCGACGCGGCCGGGATCCGTCATGAGGTGACCGCGTCGCTGCGCAGGCCGGTCGACATGGCCTTGCCCAGCCTGCTGACCAGTTGCTGCATCCGGTAGGTGATGTCCTGCATGTCGACCTCGGCCGACGCCGCCACGGCCAGGTAGCTGCCACCGCCCGCGGCGTTCAGGAACACCCAGCCGCCGTCGAACTCGATGAGGGTCTGGCGCCAGTTCGTAGCGTCGTCCCCGCAGAAGAAGGAGACGGACCGGCTGAGCGACTGCAGTCCGCTCACGGCGGCGGCCACCTTGTCGGCGTCGTCCCGGCCGATCTCGGCGGTACGGGACATCTGCAGACCGTCGGCGGAGATCAGGACCGCGTGGAGGGCGTGCGGGATCTTCAGCGCGTCCTCGAGCATCCAGGACAGCTCGTCGCTACTCACGGGGCATCGAATCCTTCGTGTGAATCGGCAGTGGTATCGCGATCGGCGGCCGGTACCCCCGCACTTCGGCCGCTCAGAGTGCCGCGCTGAAAAGCGCCCATGGCCGCCACCCGCGCCTCGGCCGACCGGGCCGGCGGCGCTTCGTCGGTCCTGCTGTTGCTGTCCGCCACGAGCGCCATGCCGCGCTTGCTGCGCCGCCTGGGCAGCCCGCCGTCCGTCGTCACGGGAGCCGCACCACGGCTCACCGCGGCGGCACTGACCTCTTGCGTGGTGGTCGGCCTCTTGGGCTCCGGCATCTCGGTCAGCAACTCCTTCGGCACCCTCACCACCGCGCGGACGCCGCCGTAGGGAGAGGTGCTGTCGATGGTGACCGTGAACCCGAACCGGGCACACAGGGCACCGATCACCGCGAAACCGAACGCGGGAGGATTGCCGAGCTGGGAGACGCTCACCGTGGACCCGCCGGACAGCAGAGCGGTGGCGTGCGTCCTCTCCTCCTCGCTCATGCCCACACCGGCGTCGTCGATCACGATGACGATGCCGGTGGGCACGGGCCGCACCTCGACGTCGACGGTGGTGGACGGCTCGGAGTAGCTGGTCGCGTTGTCCAGCAGCTCGGCCACCGTCAGCGCGATCGGCTCGACGGCACGGCTGGTCACCGCGAAGTCGACCCGCGAGGCGATGTCGACGCGCTGGTAGTGCCGGATACGGCCCTGCGCGCCCCGGATCACGTCATAGACCGACGCGGCCTCCCGCTGCCGGCCGAGCCACCCACCGCACAGCACGGCGATGGACTGCGCACGCCGGTTGAACTGCGAGTTCATGTGGTCGATGTCCAGCATGTCCCGCAACACGGCCGAGTCGCCGTACTTCTTCTGCAGGCCGGAGATGGCCCGCTGCTGCTCGGCGGCGAGGCCCTGGAGGGTTCGCATGGCGGACTTCAGTACGGTGTTGGTGGCGTCCTCCGCCTCTTCCTTCGCCTGACGGACCACCTCGTCATAGCCGTTGCGCAGATCGGTGACGGTGGACTCGAGGTGAGCGACCGTGCCCTGCGACTCGGTCAGCTCACCCTGCACGCTCAGCTTCTCGCGGCGCAGCGCATTGATCGTTTTTCGCTGGCGAGTGATTACCCAGATGGCGACAGCGACGCCGACGACAAGCGCCCAAACTGCCGGATTCTGCCAAAAATTCGTCATGTGACTCTCTTTGAGCGGCTGGAGTCCAGCTCTCGGAATCTGTCCAAGCGGACCCTCGCTGTGGGCAGACTTCACCGCCCGGAGAGCCCCCCTGGCTGTTGTCATGCCGAGGCGAAAGCTCATGTGGCATGTGCACGAGAGCGTATCACCAGACGATCATGAGCCTCTGTCAAGTCCGCCACGCCGTTGCAACGTTGGCGAGAAACTCGTGTCCATGACAGTGAGGGCGATGTGGAGGCGAGGTGGAGACCCGGAGCACACACCCCGCGCCCCGCCCGAAGCGGAGGCCAAACCTCCGAAACGCCGCAGCTCAGCAACTCAACGCGCCACACGCAGACTTGCCGCGGCGACAAGGAGCCGGAGAGGCGACACCTACATAACAGGCCACCCCGCGACGCAAGATGGCCGGTTCAAGAACGGGCCACGCGCGCAGAAGCGGATGGGGACGCAGGGCTAGGGAAAGTGGCAGTGTTGAACAACGGGACGGACCAAACCACACGCCCCGTGATAAGCGTGACCGCGGCGTGCTGCAGCAGCCTCCGGACTCTCTCGCTCGCCGCCCCTCCCGGCTGGACTACGAATCACGCGAAACGCACGGTCAGCCTCATGTCCAACGCACTCGACTCATCTCCCTTGGCTGCCCGCACCAGTACGGACGCGACCGCCTCGAACGCGGCGTCACCCATGCGACTGCGACTCGCCTCGGCGCTCTCCCAGACGATCTCGACCGGGCGCTCGACATCCCTGCTCAGCCGGTCCCACAGGGCGCTCAGGTTGTGCCCGTAGTACGGCCCGAAGTCCAGACACCCGGCCAGAACCCGGTGCAAATCCGCCTGGCTACCGACATGTTCCCCGTCAATGACGACGCGCATGGTCCTCCCTCCGACCGCCAGACGACTCTACGAAACCCCCGACGCCCTCGCGGCGCCGCACCACGAACCCTGGCAGTCGACCTCCGCTGCGACAAACCTCACCCATGGGAGGGATGTGGCCGGGTGTGCTGGCCAATTGCCGTGCCGCACACGTGCCACCGCGCCTGACGTCCGGCCTGGACGGCACTGGTGCAGCCACCGTTCTCGTGTTCGCTGTCACCGTGAACAGGTCAGAGATCGACGTCGTCCTCGTCGAGGGGCTCCGGTTCACGGGTGTAGGCCAACTCCAGGACGTAGCGTTCCTGGGCGGGGCACTGGGCGAGGTAGTGCGCGGTCTGTTCGGGAGTCCAGTCGGCGATGTCCTGGCGGAGGTAGCTGTCGTAGTAGTCGGCTGCGGCTCGGCGGCCGCCCCACCAGGCATGGCCTTCGTAGACGCCGGGGCGGGGCAGGGTCATTTCACCGGCGGGGCCGGACTCGAGCTGGTTGACGACGAGGATGCCGGTCTCGGATTCAATGCTGACCGGTACGTGACCCTCGGCGTGGGCGGGCACCTCGGGGATGCTGTCCCAGACCCGGATGGTGACCTGGGCCTGCATGGCGGGCTGGAGGCTGAGGAGATACAGGTGGTAGCCGTTGCCGGCCACCACCTGCCGCTCCGCGGCGTCCAGGGCTGCTGAATCGCTGAGATAGGCGTCGGCGTCATAGACCTCAAGCACACCTCGGCCGGGAGTGGCGGCGACGCTGTATTCAGCGAGCAGAGCCATGTGACGTCCTGTCTAGTCGGTGATCTTTACGTTTGACTACGCGCGGCTGGCTGCGCAGGCGTCTGGGCGGCAGGAGCGGCTTCAGCAGGTCGCGCTCGAGCATGACCAGCGCTCGGTGAAGGAGATCCGGTCCGAATCCAGGCCGCCGAAGGCGGCGGTGCGAAACATCAGCTCGCGCAGGGCACCGGTGGACCAGCAGGTGGGCCCAGATCTGCTGCAGCCCCGTCCGGGGTCTTGCTGCTGAGCACGGCGTGGGCACCGCGCCGGCAGGTCTTGAGTTCGGCGAGGACCGACTCCACCTTCCAGCGCTCCTGGTAGAGCGTGGCCAGTTGCCGGGCCGGGAAGCGGCCGGCAGCGAGCAGGCTGGTCACCAGCCGGTGGTCGGCCGCCGCCCGCCCGGCGTGCTCGAACCGGTAGGCCAGGATCCTAACGGTGACCGGATCCTGCCTCGCGCGGTCGGTCGTGGCATGGAGGCGGGAGAACCAGGAGCCGTCCCGCAATACCCGGTCGACCGGCAGGACGCGGTTGGTGGGCACCCGCCACAACAGATCGACGCGACTGCCGGTGAAGGCCCGTCACAACGGCACGCCGAGAAACTCGCGGTCGGCCAGCACCAGCTGACCGGGGCCGCAGGAGCGGGACAGGCGGCCAACCAGGGTCGCCCCGGTGCGGCAGCCGGCCGACTCCGCGTCCAGCACCAGACGCGTGCCGGTCTCCACCAGGCAGGCCATCCGCACCTGCGGTAAGCAACTGTGGTTTGGGCCGCGGGCTACTGCGCGGCCCGTGCGAGTTCCTGCGCCGGCGTGGCCGTCGTGCCGTCGGCTCAGTCGTCGGCCGCGACGAGGAGGGTGACCCGTCCGCCGGTCCCCGCGGCCTCGTCCGCCATGCCCACGTACGGAAAGCGCTTGTCAACTGTATTCCGGCCGCGACCGATTGCGGGCGCCATTCCTGTCCTCGCGGCATAGGCCGCATACGGCAAAAAGAGGATGGCTTAACGGGCAAACGGCGCTTTTAGATGGTCTAAACCTGGCGTGAACTATGCGGCTGAACGCGGCCAATTGCAAGAGTGTCGCGACAAGCGATCAGTTTCGGTCACTTTCTGCGGAACCGTCATTCAGTTTCCCGCCGGAAACTGTTGACCCAAGGGATCAAATGTGGCGAGGGGTGCCTAAGCGATCCCTTACGGAAGGGCTTGTTCCGGCCCGTATAGTGCGCGTCTTCGCGGGCACCGCGGCCGAGTTGTGTGGTTCTCGTGACAGGTTGTGGGCTCCTCGTGACCGCTGGGGTCTGCGAGGTCTGTCTTCCTGTGGGGGGAAGTCTTGAAGCGACGCACCATCGGTGCGCGGATTCCGCGCGCCCAGAAGCAGGTCAGATCCACCCTGGTCGCCGCGGCTGCGGTCGGTGCCGCGACATTGACGCTGATGAGCGCGGGGACGGCGGCGGCGGGCTCCGGCCCCTCGCCCGTCCCGGGTGAGCAGCAGCCGCCGGCCTCCACGGTTCCGTCCGAGGACGGAAATCCGCTGACAGCCCGGGCGTTGGCGGCCGGAGTGTGTTCGGACGCCTACCAGATCGGCACCACCTCGTACGCCTATCGGGGCACGGAGAAGATCGCTTCGGTGAAGCAGTTCTACTCGCCGAAGTGCAAGGAGAACTACGGCTACGTGTGGGTGTGGAAGTCGTTCCTGGACAAGAAGATCAAGTTCGATCTTCAGGTCGGCGTCTGGAACTACGACCGGTCCACGTTGCAGGGCGTACGCCGTGAATACGACTCATCGGCACAGGAGTTCTGGGGCAACGGCGCCGACTCGGTCGCCGACTGCACCTCGGGTGACGGCACCCTGACCATCGCCGACGAACAGGGCAGCTACGCCGCCAGGACGTCCAAGCGCTGCTGACCCAGCGCCCGTGCGGGCCTACCCCGCACCGGCCGACCTGATGGGCCCCGCAGCTTCACGCACCGGATGACGCGCCCGTCCGTCGTGCACGTCACCGATATGCGAGTGCGGGTGGCGGCCGCCCACCGGCCGCCACCCGCCAGCTCCCGCTCCTCAACCGAACGGCCTCCGAAGCCTGATCGATCCAAGGAGACTTCCTCGTGCACTCTGTCATGCCCGAAAACCGGCGGACCAGACGTAACAAACGCTCCGCCACCGCGGCCGCCGTCGCCACGGCCGCGGGAACAGCACTGCTCGTCACCATGATCCCGGCAACCGCCTCGGCTGCGCCGGCCGATGACAACCCCTCCCCGTCGCGGTTGTCCGCATCACCGGTGGGACAGACCAAGGCCCCCGAGAGCACCCCGATCGGCACCGCCGGCAAGGACCGCAAGCTGGTGCAGCCCGGCATCCTGCAGTCCACTTTCCAGGGCCTGGGCATTGGCCAGGTGCCCTGGTCGGAGTTCCACAAGGCGCCGTTGTCGGACTCGGTCGGCGCCCAGGTCAACTACGGCAACGGCAACCTACTGATCAGCGTCAACGCCTTCGACATCGCCGACGCGGGCCCCGGCCTCTCCCTCGGCCACGCCTACAACGGCCTGAACACCAGCTGGAAGGCGACGACCGGCAGCGACTACCTGATCCACGAGCCGAACACCACCTCGGTCTATGTGCAGGGCCCCTCCAGCACGATCGCCGTGTTCGAGCGCGACGGCTCGAAGTTCACGCCCGCGCCCGGCTACAAGCAGGACCTCACCGAGGCGGACGACAAGAAGTCCTTCACGCTCACCTCCCGCAAGAACGGGCAGAAGACGACCTTCACCCGCTCCGGCACGACCGGTGACGCCAAGGTCAGCAAGGTCGAGGACAAAAACGGCAACGCCACGAGGATCACGTACTCGGGCGCGTTCACCTCGAAGATCACCGCGGCGTCCGGCCGTACGCTGACCTTCACCAACGACGCCAAGAACATCACGAAGGTCACCGACAATACCGGCCGCTCCGTCTCCTACACGTGGTCCGGCGACGACCTGAAGACGTTCACCGATACCGACGGCAAGACCACGGCCTTCGAATACGACACCTCGCACCGGCTCACCAAGGTCACCACCGCCGAGGGCCGCGAGACCCGGTTCACCTGGAACACCAACCTCCTCGCGTCGATCACCAGGGTCGTCGACAAGACCGCCGGCACCGGCGCCACCACCGCGTTCCGCTACATCCTGCCGCAGCCCGGCAGCGAGGGCGAAGGCGTCACCCGGATCACCGACCCGCGCGGCAAGAACACCGAGAAGACGGTCGACGCCCGCTGGCGCGTGACGAAGACCAAAGACCCTCTCGACCGGGAACGTTCCAAGACCTGGGGTCCGGACAACAACGTCACCAGCGCCGTCGACGGCATGGGCACGGGCTCCACTCCGGGCAATACGGTGAAGTTCGACTACGACGACTCCTTCAACCCGAAGTCGGCGACCCAGCCCACCGGCGCCCAGTCGACCGCGGCCTGGACGCAGAAGTCCGGCGGCCACTACCCCGAGACCCTCACCTCCGCGAGCGGGGACAAGGTCACCAACGGCTACGACACCTCGGGCAACATGACGTCGCAGGCCGACACCACCACCGGCTCCGACGGCGCCAAGTGGACCTACGACTACAACCCGAAGTCCGGCACGATGGACTGCGACGGGCTGCCCGGCCAGCGCTGCGCGGCAACCGATCCCGAAGGCAACAAGACGTCCTTCACCTACGACTCCAAGGGCAACCTGACCAAGGTCGACCGCCCCTCGGCGCAGGAAGACATCACCTACACCTACGACGACCTCGGCCGGACCGACACCGTCACAGACGGCCGTGGTGTCAAGACGGTCTACACGTACGACAAGCGGGACCGACTGAAGACGCAGACCAGTGACGGCAAGGTCACGACCTTCGTCTACGACGCCGACGGCAACATCAGAACCCGTACGTCACCCACCGGAACGAGCACGTACACCTACGACGAGCAGAGCCGCGAACGCACCCGCAGCCTGCCCGCCGGCGGAGCGAGCTCGGTGACCTACGACGCGTCCGGCAACGTGAAGACCGCCACCGACACGGGCGGCACCCTCACCTACGACTACAACGACGCCAACCAGCTCACCACCCTGACCCAGCCGGGCGGCGCCAAGACCACCTACGACTACGACAAGAACGGCGACCGCACCACCACCACCTACCCCGGCAACACGGTGCAGAAGACGGACTACGACAAGTCCAGCCGCACGCAGAAGATCGAGGTCAAGAACGGCTCGACCGTCCTGTCCACGATCACCTACGACTACAACAAGTCCGGCAAGGACAGCGACAAGATCTACAAGCGGACGTCCGACGGCGCCGCGCTCGCCTACACCTACGACTCCAAGGGCCGCCTGACCAAGGCCGTGGAGACCAAGGACGGCTCCACCACGGCCGGCTGGGCCTACTGCTACGACAAGGCCGGCAACATGACTGGCCGCTCGACCGGCACCACCCTCCCCGCCTGTGACAACGCCGAGTCCGTCCGCAAGTACAACAACGCGAACGAACTCACCTCCCTCGGCGGCAACACCGCCTTCACCTACGACGGCGACGGCAACGAGACCTCCGCCGCCTCGCCGACCGGTACCCGATCGGGAGGCGCGTGGACCCCGTACACGCAACTGTCCGAGCTGACGGCATCCGGCACGGCGTCGTCGTACAGCTACGCGGGCGTGGACAACAACGACCGCCTCACCCGCGGAACTTCGACCTTCACCAACGCGGCAACCGGCATGACCCGCGAGAACACCACCGGTTTCGTCCGTGAAGCCACGGGCACGTTGACCGCCATGACGACCGGCGGGAGCAGCCAGTACTACCTCACCGACGTCCAGAGCAGCGTCATCGGCCTGGTCGACGCCTCCGGCAAGCGCACCGCGACCTACAGCTACGGCCCCTACGGCGAACCCCGCACGTCGACCGGCACCGACCAGCCCTACCGCTACACGGGCACCTACCTCGACCCGTCCGGCCTGTACAAGATGGGCGCCCGCTACTACGACCCCCAACTCGGCCGCTTCACCCAGCCCGACCCGTCGGGCAAGGAGCGCAACCTGTACGCCTACGTGGCTGGGGACCCCGTCAACAATGCCGATCCGAGCGGGCTGTCGTTCTTCGACGTTGTCGGCAAGGGATTCGACATCTACGACATAGGCAGCATGGCGAAGGACATCGACGAGGGCAACTACAAGGATGCCCTTGCCACGGGAGTCGGCATGGCCGCCGGCGCCGCCGCCGAGGCCGGATGCGGCGCAGTGGCCGCCGCGGTCAGCGCACCGACCGCAGGAGTAGGCGGACTGGCGGTCGGCGCCACCTGCTTCGGAGTCGGGTACGCGGCCGGTGAATTCGGCGAAAAGGCTGCCAGCAGCGTCCTCAATTAATACGGAGGACCACTCATGAGAAGAGGAGACAGGCAAGATGGACGCGCTCTTTCTGGCTAAGGGAGCAGGGCAGGGAACCCCTAGCTTCTGGATCATCGCAATCATCCTGGTCGTAATCGTCGGGGTGGCCTTCCTGGTGAGTAAGGCGCGCAAAAGGTAGTAAGTACGACAGAAATCCGTGTACGCGGCTGAGCCAGAGTAGACGCCACCCATATTTGGGCGCCTTATCCGTATCAGATGTGAGGTTCGGGGAGGGGGTCACTGAGGTGTTCGGGGTTTCTCGCCATTGATGCGAGTTCGTTGTTGTGCTGGTGGGTGGGTATTTCGGATGGTTGATCTTGGTGGTGGTGTTCCGGATTTGTGGTGGCGTGGTCCCGGATCGCTTGGTGCTGGGTTCCTCGATCCTCCTTCGCGGTGTGCTCTATAGCGGATGGGGGTGCGGGATGGTGGCGGGGCGGGGGATCTGTCATCCGTCTAGGTGGTCGAGGGGGCTTGTGTCGGGGTGTCGGCTTTAGCGTCCTTATCCGTCGCCCTGTGTCGCGGGCGTCATTGTGAACTTCCCTGTGTGGGGCGGTAGTTGACGTCCTGGAGGTTGGTGCTGTGATCGCTGCGCGGATACCGGTCTGTTCTGTGTGCGCCTGTCGGCTCCGGTGACGGCGGGTGACGCCGTGGCCGTGGACGGGTTGGGGCGGCATCGGGATGAGCTGCGGCCCGCTGCGGTGGCCCAGTTGCTGCGGCTGCGCGGGGCGGGGGAGTTGACGACGGCGCATGTGCGGCTGGTCGCTGACGCGGTGGGTGTGCACAAGAGGACGGTGTGGAGCTGGCTGGCCCGTGCGGAGGAGACCGGTAGCCCGGAGAAGCCGGAACGCCGCCGCTTCAGGGTCACTGACGAGGTCATTGATGTCCTCGCTGACTTTCAGGGCAACGTGAAGCGTGCTCACGAGCGCCTGGCCGAGATGGCGGTGGCGGCAGGGGAGAAGCCGCCGGGGCTGACGACGCTGCATGATGCGATCGCCCGGGATCTCGATCCGGGTTTCATGGCGGGCCTGCGTGAGGGAATTCCGGCGGCCCGCGGCTTCGACCCGTGCTTTCAGCGGCCGCAGGTGGCGCGGAACGCGGTGTGGGAGGGCGACCACAAGCAGGCCGAGATCGTGGTGATGATGCCGGACGGTAAGCCGTCGAGGGTGTGGGTGACGTGGTTCGAGGACCGTGGCACGGGCTATGTGATGGGCTGGGCGGTCACCGCGGGGTCCGCGCACCGGGGGTCGGTCCTGGCCGCGGTGCGCATGTCGGTGCTGCGCGAGGATCCTTACGGCCCGACCGGGGGGCTGCCGCACCTGGTGCGCGTGGATGGCGGCGCCGACTTTTTGTCCAAAACCGTCCGACGGGCCTTCGGGCTCCTCGGTGTCCCGGTGCACCGGGTGCGCAGTGCCCGGCACAAGGGCGGCATCGAACGCCTGAACCGTACGAGCATGACCCGGTTCTTTGCTGACCTGCCCCGCTACACGAAGGCGCCCCGGATCGATCACCGCCATCGCCTCGGTGATGCGGATCCGCCGCTGACGTTCGAGGCGTTCGTCGTTGTGCTGGGGGAGTGGGTGGCCAAGCACAACACCGAGCACGTCATCGAGCGCACCGGGGTGACGCCGCTTGAAGCCTGGCAGAGAGATCCCACCGAGATCCGGCCCGAGCCAAGCGCCTCCGAGCTGCGCGCCTTCATGTTGGAGAGCGACCACAAGGTCCACAAGATCACCAGTCACGGGGTGGAGTTCGCGGGCCGCGCCTACATGCCCGAGAACGGGGTGGGCCGCATCGGGCTTGAGGTGCGGGTGCGGTGGATGCCGCACCACACCCACGAGATCGACTTGTACACTTTCCGCGGCAACCGCTACCTCGGCCGGGCCTTCCTCAGCAACGAGGCCAGCGAGGACCTGCGCGCCAAGGTGCTCCGCGAACGCGACGAGCACAGCAAGGCGCTGCGAGCGGCCCTGAAGCGCTCCGGCGAGCGCCGGCGGGAACGCCACCTGCCGTCCACCCGGCCCGAAGTGCCTGTTCGGGCTCTGCGGATGACCGAGCAGGAGGCGCGTGCCGAACTCGACGGCACGAAGGCGCCCGACACGCCGCGGCGCCGCACCCAGCCGTACCGGCCCCTGACTCCCGTCCCGGCTGGTTGGAAACGCCCCGGCCAAGACCGCACCGACAGGGAATCCACTGACACCGAACCCAAGGACGGCACCTGGTGACAACTGCCCCGAAGCGCAAACATCTTGGTGAGCGCCGTCAGTCGGCCGCGCCGGCGAGCGAGACGTCCAGGCGCCGTCCCGACCTGTACCCGCAGCACTTTCTCGGCCTGAAGGACTCCACGCTGGTCGCCACGGACACCCTGCTGCAGATCAAGGACACCGTCATCGACACCGTCGAGTCCAGGGCCATGTCCGTGATCTACGGCGACCCGGGGCTCGGCAAGAGTTTCTCCACCCGCGCCACGATCCAGGAGATGAACCCGGACCTGATCCTCCCCCTCGACTTCGCCCGCTCCCGTCCTGGACCCAAGGACCTGCGCGAGGAGCTGTTCCACCAGATGCGGCTCAACTGCAGGATGCCCGGCACACCGACCGCGTTCGACAAGCTGCTGCGCGAAGCCCTGCCGCGCCGCCCGTACGTGATCGTGTGCGACGAGGCGCAGCAGTACCGCAGGGAGAATTTCGAGTTCCTGCGCAAGCTGTGGGACAACTGTGCTCCTCAGCCCGCCATCGTGTTCGTCGGCGGCCGTGAGGCCTACGAGACGCTGCAGAGCGACCCGGCACTCGCTTCCAGGATCTACATCCGTCTGGAGATCCTCGCGATGACCGAGGACGAGATCCTCAAGACGGTTCCGGACTCCCACCCCGTGTGGCGCGGTGCCGACGAGGCGCTGCTCAGGCGGATCGACACCCAGTACGCACTCGGCTCCTTCCGTGAGTGGGTGAAGGTGACCAAACACGTCCTGAAGGGCATAGAGTACTTCGGCGCCGAACAGGTCGATGACGAGGTCGTCGACTGGGCCCTGGCCCGGTGCTGACCGGTCCAGGGCCGCCCGGCGGTGCTGCCACGCAGCTGGTGTCCCTGGCCGGGACAGCCGCGCCCGGGCACCTGCATTTCCTCCACCTGGCCGGCGCCCGCACCGTGGTCACTCCCGGCCTGAGGGCAGCCGATGACGCCCTCGCCGCCGCCCACCAGCAGCGGCGCTTTCTGTGCGTGCTGGGCGACGCGGGGGTCGGCAAGACCTTCGCCGTCCACTATGTCGCCCGTACCCGCTTCCCCCGCTCCCACGTTCCGCTGCGTCTGGGAGCCAGGCCCACACCGGCCGATCTGCGCGCCCACCTGCACGACGCTCTCGGCCTCCACGACGCTTTGCCTGCAGCGCCCGCCCTCGCCGATGCGCTCATCCGGCGCGCGCTCGCCGCACAGGCGTACATCGTGGTCGTCGACGAAGCCGACCGCATGTCCGAGGCGTGCTTGGAGTACCTGCGGTTCCTGCACGACGACACCCCTGACGGCCTGTGCGTGGTCCTGATCGCCGGCCAGCGCGGCGAGAAGGCCCTGCGCGCTTGGCAGATGCTGGCCACCCGTACCGCCCAGTGGCTGACCCTCAGACCGCTCGCCCGTGTGTCGGTTCCGAGTGCCGCCCGGGCATTGCACCCGGTGTGGCAGACCGTCGCTCCTGACCAAATCCGCGTCCTGGACGGCCACTTCGCCCAGGGCAGCCTGCGCCGCTGGGCCCTGCTCACCCATCACGTGCAGCGATCCCTGTCCGCCACCGGGCGCGCTCAGCCGGACCCTGATCTGCTGCGGCAGACCCTCGACCGCATCGACACCTCACGCCGCCCATGATCCAACGCGCCCCCGCCGCCCTCACACCGGCCACCTTGCCGCCCGTCCTGCTGCTCCTGGACGAGGGCGACGACCGTGCCATCCAGCACGCCGCCCGCCAGCGCGCTCACCCCAAGGGCGGCCGCATCACCGCTGATCCCACCCCGCACACCAACAGCCTCGCCTACCTGGCTCTGGACCTGCTGCGCGCCATGGGCCGCGACAGCTTCGCCCACCCCGACGCCGAGCGCATGTCCACCGACGCGGCCTGGCGCGCGGTGACCTGCTGGACCCTGACCACAGGACTCAAAGAGGCCATCGTGCTGCGCACCCACCGCCTCACGCCCGAGCGACTGAGACGTCTTGCCACCTGGCGCGTGGAGACCGGCATCCGCCTCGTCCTCATCGCCCACACACCCCACCAGGCCGCCGAGCAACGCCTGCGCGACCTACTCACCGCCGCCCGATTCACCGATCTACGGACCGCAACCGGCACATCGGCCATCGCGGAGGCCATCGGCCCGCCTGTCACCACCCCGCCCCTGCGCCCGCCTCCGCCCGACCAGGTCCATCCGCTGCCCGACCTGCCCGGCGGCGACCCTGCCGCCTTCCGCGACGAGTGCCGAGTCCATCTCAACGACGCTGACTTCGCCCGCATCGACGGCCAGTACCAGGCGGGCTGCGCCGCCGCCCGCACCTGGCTCGCCCGCCACCATGCCTCGACCGACACGCCTTGGCCACTGGCCACAGGTGCCGCCGAGGAAGAACCCGAGGCCGGGCCGGACATGGAGGGGGTGCGCCTGTTCCTGGCCCGCCTCACCGTCTCGAGCCCCAGCCCTCAGCACACACTCGCCCGCATACGCGGAGCCCAGAGGGGGTTCCTCAGCCGCCACCTCCAACTCGACGTCCCTGAAGACCTCAACGAACGGGGCGGCCCCGGAATCACCACCGTGCCGATCACCCCGCACGTGGCCCACGTCCTGTCCACGCACCTGCCCAATCCGCTGCGCGCCGCCGCAGCGGCCGCCCTGCTGTTCACCGGCACCGATCAGTCCTTGTTGTCCATGACCCAGATCGTCAGCGTCGACGAGCACACCACCCGCCTGGCCATCGACCGTGACTCGCGGATCCACATCGGCATGCCGCCCGGCCCGAGGCACATGTACGCCATCCCACCCCGCGCCCGCCCCCTGCTCGACGCCGCGCTCGCCTTCCGCCGCCGTACCCCGCGCACCACCGACCACCTCGGACTGTTCGCCGGCTGCTTCGGCACCCCTATTCGCTTCGACAACCTGATTCGCGATGCCGGCCTCGACATCCCGGCCGTCACACACCCGCACCCCGCACAGGACTGGCACGCCACCGCCTGCTGCCGACACCTGCCCGCCACCACGCCGACCGACAAGCCCAGTTCATCCCGTGCTCGACCAAGGCCAAGGAGAGACGTCCCGCAGACTGCTCGGTGAGCGACGCGCCCCGCCAGCCCCTCCCCGGTCGTCTAGGCGGATGCCGCTGACTGGCTGGTGCCGTCCGGGCCCGGGGGCGGCAGCGCTCCCGGTGGCGGTTCCGGTGGTGGCTGCGGAACGGCCGTGGAGGCTGCGGCCTGACGGTAGTTGATGATGGCTTGGATTCTTTTTTCCGGGTCTGCTATCTGATCGAGGGTGGCCGCGAATTTCTCGTCGACGAGATTTCCTTTTCGCTGGCGGTTGTGGTCGAGGATCAGACTGGTGAGGGGGACGGCGAGATACGCGGCGATGACGATCGCTCCGACCGCCCACCAGGGTGCGCCCCCCAGGGCACCGGCCAGGACAGCGGGAAGTCCGGCCAGGATGCCGCCGATGGGCCCGAGGGAGGACGAGTTCATCGCGTGGATGCCCTTCCAGCACGTGACGGCTGGGCCGCCTCATGCCTGAACGAGCCGCAGGAGAGCGGCTGGGACGGAGTGAGGCGGCACAGGTGCGCCGTGTGAGGGCATGCCGAGGTCCGGCGCCGCATCGGGGCGGGCCGGTGGTGTTTTACGGCAGGCTTGCTAGCCCCCTTGGAAACCGGTTCGGTGGTCCCGTGGGGTGGTTCAAAGGCTTGGCTCGGCGGTTTTTGCGGAGGAGCTTTTCTTCGGCTTTTTGGGCAGGGTGGGTCAACTGTCGCAGTTAACAAAAAGACTGCTGATAAAACCCTTAAGCCAATTCATTTAGCCTCTTCCGCGCCACCTTTCTCTTGCTCGTCGGCCGCGTGCATCCTCTTGCGGGCACGCCAGACCTGCTCACCAGTATCGGTCATCGAAGCGCCGTCTGGGGCCTGTTCGGGCAGATCGTGCCAGAAGTGTGTGGCCGAGGCCGGCTGAAGTAGTCGGCCGACCAGAGCAGTCACGCTTACAGAGTCCTTGTGCGGGCGCCGACCCGGTGGTCGTCGTGACCAGGGCTGCTCTGGGCTAGGGAAGGCCCTGCGCCCCGCTCACCGTTGAAGTTCGGCCACCACTCGTCGGAACCCAACCGCATCCTTCATGCGTTCTATTACGATGAGCGACACGGTTTTGGCATGTGACACAGACAAGTTGGCCCGTGGGCCTCCGTCATGTTGTGTGCCAGGCGATGCAGCACAGATGTGCGCCGCGGACAGGGACGGACTACTGCGCGGACCACGTCTGGCGACAGTGCGTCCGGCCTTGGGGGGTGCGGGCGGGGATGCGTGGGGTGGGAAGTGCGGACCGACTTCGGTGATCTTGTCGTTGAACAGGCCATCGTCCATGTGGTGCCCAAGCGCATTCGTGGAGAGGATCTTGGCCCCCTTCAGCTCAGCCAGACGGTGTGCCGTCTCGACGATGCCGTGCGCACAGCGCTGCAGGCCAAGTTGCGCGAGGTGCTCGCTCGTCTGGGCCGCGAGGTCGTGGAAGATCCCGAACTTAAATCTGACCTGCCCGACGCTGTCCGCAGCTTCTTGAGCGACGAGCAGGACCTTGTGCAGGTCTCAGGGGAACTGGCCCATCTGCTCCGCGATAACCAGACCGGATCCAGCCCCGCCGGCCTTCTCCTGGTTGCCACTGCCCGCCTGGACGACCAGCGCGCGCTGCTCATGGTCAAGCTGGAGCAGGAGACCGGCATGCAGGCCAACGAGATCGTCACCGACGGCCTGCGGACCTTTGATGTGCAGTATTTCGCCAATCTGCTGTTCACCGAAAAATCCAAGGTGTACAAGGTGGCGCTCTTCTCCGAAGAAGGAGTCACCGAGCAGGGACTGGAAGGCTGGGCCGCGGACGCCCAAATGTCCGGCAAGACCGTGGCCCGATTCTTCCTTGAGAAGTTCTTGGGCTGCCGACACAAGAACGACCCCCGAGAGCTCACCCGACGCTTCCACGACACAGCTATGGAGTGGGTCAACAACCGTTTCACAGACCCCGATGTGCGCGTGGATTACGTCATGGCCGTCTTGGTCGAGCTCCAGAGCTCCACTGCGACGTTGGACCCCGCGACGTTCATACGGACCCATCTGAGGCCCCCGCACCGCGACGACTTCGCCGAGTTCCTGACGGAGAACGACGTTCCCGTCCGTACCTTCGACAAGAACACCGAACTGGTCGGCAATCGGCTCCAGAAGATGAGAGTGGAGCTCTCCAGCGGCGCCTTCCTCGTCGCACCGCTGGAAGCCGTACAAGACGGCACCGTCGCGGTCGAGGACCTTGGGGACGGACGAACTACCGTCACCGTCACTGGAACCCTCACCAAGACCAGCAGCTTTGCTGTGCAAGGGCGCCGTCCCCAACCCAAGAACGAGCTGCCCGTCGCAGAGCCTGCAACGGACACGCTCGGACACTCAGGCCCTCTGGCCGTCGCGCTCGACCCTCCGCGCGCAGTGCAGGCGCGCAGCGGTAATGAGCTGCCGCCGGCACAGCCGTGATCTCCCGGCCGAGCCGCCTTCCGCACACTCTCGGTAGGCCTTCATGCCGCTGACCGCTGACCAGGCTTTCCAGCGCTACCGCCAGGAACAGCCTCGCATCGGCAAAGCTGCCGAGGTGACTGCGGCCCACCTCTTTCGCCGTACCGCCCGCAAGGGAGTCACCTGCCAGGTGACCTCGCGCGCCAAAGAGGTCAGCAGCTTCACGGCCAAGGTGTACCGCAAGGGCTACACCGACCCCTGGAAACAGATCACCGACAAAGCCGGGGTACGCGTCATCGTGCCCCACACAGGACTGCTCGACCCTGCTCTAGAAGTGATCAAGGAGTGCCTCGATGTCGTCGAGGTGCAGGACGACCGCCACACTCCCGGCCACGAGGACCGTCTGCGCTACCCACGTCTGCACATCCAGGCGCGCATGGTCGGGGGAGAGAAAGACCCGGACGGCACCCCGTACGAGTGCGAGATCCAACTGCGCACCGAAGCAGTCGACTTGTGGTCGCGCATGTCCCACAAGCTCTTGTACAAACCCGGTGTCGCCCCTCCTGCCAATGTCAGTCGCTCGCTGTACCGTCTGATTGCCCTGGTTGAGCTATACGACCTCGAGGTTGAACGGGGGGTAGAAGCGATGGCACAGCACCCCGAACTCGCCCGTAGCAACCACCTCCTCGACATGACCGAACAGGTTTATCGCACCTTCACCGATCACCCCTACAGCAGAGAACTGTCGCACGACGTCGTCGATGTTCTATCAGAGACCATCGACGACGACACTGCCTACGGTGAGCAACTGACCGAGTTCGCCGAACGCTTCCACGACCGTCTCCAGCGGGCCTACGCCGACTACGGCCCTACCAGCGATCACTTCCTGGAACACGGCCGCTACCTGCTGGCCAGCCAGCCAGAAAGCCTGATCATCTTTGAACGGCTGACCAACGCCCGCTTCCTCCTGGAAGGCACCTGGGACGGCCAACTACCAGAAACCATGCTCACCGACATGGCACAAGCATGGGGAATTGCACTATGACCAACCCACCGCAGCCAGAACCCCCAGCCCTGGCAGCTGCCACCGCGATGTTCGTCGAGGTCCTCGTCGTCGGCATCGGCGCACTCACCGCAGCCGTACTGCTCCTCATCGCACTTGTCGGCCCAGCCACCACGGCCAAACTCGCCCCACTTGCAGGCACGTCCGCGGCCGCAGGAGTAGGACTCGCCACTGCCTACGCCCTGGGCATCCTCATCGACCGAGCAGCCGACGCCGCCCTGACACCTCACCGGCGCCGGCTGCGCACCCGCTTCTTCCCCTCCAGCACCGCCTACGCCCAAGCCCGCCTGCGCCTGGCCGACTTCCCGGTCCTGGCCGCCCGGGCCGACTACGCGCGCTCTCGTATGCGGATCTGCCGCGGATGGACCCTCAACACCCTGGCCCTGACCCTTACCGCAGACCTGGCCATGCTGCGCTATGCCTTCGACCACCGCCTGCTCATCCTGGGAGCCACCACGGCCCTGGGCATGGTGACCGCCTTCGGCTTCTACCGTGCCTGGCGCGCTCTCACCGTGACCGGCTACCGCAAACTCGCCGAACAGACCACCACCTCTGCCGCCAACCAACCGGTACCCGCCCAGCCTTCGCCCAGCCCCGCATCACCCTGACGCATCCGCTCCGACGGCCCACGCCCTCGTCCCGTTTCCGTGCGGAAGGATGGCAAAAGCCCATCTGCCGCGAGCCTGAGGTTGTACGCGAATGTCCACCAGCTCTGAGTCTGCGGCTGCGATGTCGTTGACGTCTGCTGCTCGCCGCACGCTGCGCCCTGACCAGCAGCACGCGGTGGATGCGGCGGTGCGCCATCTGAAGGGCCCGCGTACCCGCGGCCACATCGTCTCCGCCTGCGGCACGGGCAAGACCCTGACCGCGCTGCGCACCGCCGAGGCCCTGGGCGCCCGCCATCTGCTGGTCGCTGTCCCGTCACTGGACCTGATCGCCCAGTGGGCAGCCGCAGTCCGCGCAGACAGCCGCACAGAGCCGTTGATGGCCGTCTCCTCACTGCAGGCGGACAAGCACCCCCTGCTCGCCGAAGCAGGGGCGGTGAGCACGGGCTCGGGGGAGTACCTGGCCTACTGGCTGTCCCGCCACAAGAAGGCGACCGTGTTCGTCACCCTCGACTCCCTGCCGAGGATCGAAGAGACACAGCACTCGGTCTTCACCGCGCCCGTCTTCGATCTCCTGGTAGTGGATGAGGCGCACCGCACGGCCGGCAGCTGGGACAAGGCCTGGACGATGCTGCACGACCAGGCCCGCATCCGGGCCGCCCGGCGCCTGTACCTGACGGCCACACCGTATGAGTGGGAAGCTCCCCGCCTGACCGAGGCCCCCGACACGCGCCCGCTGTCCAAGCGGACCGCAGCCACCGCACCACAGTGGGAGGCACCCTCCCTGATCGCGTCGATGGACGACCGACGAGTCTTCGGCCCCCGCCTGCACACCTACTCCCACGCGGACGCGATCGACGACGGCGTCCTGGCCGACTACCAGCTGCTGGTGCCCACGATCACCGACACCGACCTGCGCACCCACCTCACCGACCCCGACGCCCACACCGCCATAACCCGCCGCACCACTGCCCTGCACCTGGCCGTCCTCAGGTCCATGACCGAGCACGACCTCAAGCACGTGATCGTCTACTTCCAGCAGATCGCAGACGCCGCCGACTTCGCCCGCCAATTCGGCCACACCCTGCGCACGCTCCCCGCCCAGCAGCGCCCCGCCTGGGCCCAAGACCTCCTCGTGCAGTCGATCAACGGCACCCACACACCCGACCAACGCTCCCGCATCCTGACCCGCTTCGCCCAAGCCAACCGCAGCGTAATCACCAACGCCCAAGTCCTCGGCGAAGGAGTGGACCTACCCGCCGTAGACGCCGTGATGTTCGCAGACCGCACGGCGAGCGTACGCAAGATCGTCCAAGCCCTCGGCCGGGCGCTGCGCAAACCCCCCACCCTCGACACCAAGACCGCCAGCCTCATCATCCCCGCCTACGTCCCACCCGGCGCCGACCCCACCGACCTGCTCGGCACCCCCTACGAGGCACTCTGGCTGGTCACCGCGGCGCTGCGCCACCACGACCAGTCGATCGCAGCCCGCGCCCCCCGCAACACCACCCCCCGACGGCTGGACCGTGACACCCACCGACTCCTCGCCCGCCGCTTCCACTTCGACTTCACCCTCGACCCAGACTCCATCGCCCGCGCCATGGACCTGCTTGCCTGGCCCTCCGACGGCGCGACCCTCTCAGCTCCCCGCCGCGCCGGCCTCGCCGCCGCGCTGCGCTACCACGCCGAACACGGCCACCTCCGCGTCCCCTTCGACTACGAAGACGCCTACGGCTACCGCCTCGGCACCTTCATCACTGGCCAGCGCACCGCCTACCACCAAGGAGCCCTCCTTCCCGACTGGATCACCGAGCTCGAGAACCTCGGCATGGTCTGGGACGACAGCAAAGCCGCCTGGCAAGGCCACATGACCACCGTCGAGGCCTTCCACGCCGAACACGGCCACCTCGCCATCCCCACCACCGAGCCCGGCGGCCAATTCCTCACCGACCAACGTGCCCTGGCCCGCAAAGACCGTCTCCCGCCCGACCGCAACGCCCAACTCACCGCCCTCGACCCCCACTGGACACTCCCGCACGGCCCCGACTGGCACCGCAAATACCACCTGCTGCGCCGCTACATCGAAGCCGGCCATGACCCCGCCACGCTGCACCGCGACACCGTGATCGACGGAGCGAAGGCCGGCGGCTGGCTCCATCGTCAGTTCACCGCCTGGAACCAACTCGCTCAACAGCAGCGCGACTTCCTCACCCGCCTCGGCCTGACCCCTGACCGCATCCCGCTGCCCGCCCACAAGCCCACACTCAACGCGAGCCAGCCCAGGCGGAGAACACGCCGTACCTTCGAACAGACAACGACCCTGCTGCGCGCCTTCGTCGAGCGTCACGGACGCCCACCAGGCGCCCGGGAGTGGATCGAGGTGGACGACGAGCGCATCATGATCGGCCCGTGGCTCTGCAAGACACGCACCAAGCAGACATCCGGTCAACTAGCAGAAGAACACAGACAGTTGATGCAAGAGATCCTCGGAAGAAACTGGGTTGAAGCCGCTCGCTCCTCCTGAAGAGGAGGAGGCCGATCCCTCGAAGATCCCATAGTTTTTTGCTTCCTTAAGTGCGTCATTCACTCCTTGGAGGAGCGGAGTGAGAAACACGGGATCAAGAAGCGCCACCCCCGCGACCCATTGCCAGCCAAAAGATGACCGCGGAGCGGGCAACTTCCCAACCGTCCTTGTCACTAGCAGAGCTGAAGGTTACTGAAGCCTAAGGTGATGGTCGATCGCGGAGCGATCGACCATCACCGACCCACCAAGTGCTCCACGGAGTGGAGCACCCCGGCCACGGAGTGGCCGGCAGTCCGCGGAGCGGACTGCCTATCCGTCGCGTAGCGACGGCGCGCGTCTCGCTCCGCGAGAACGACGCGCCGTCG
>NZ_JBEYWV010000046.1:58963-82064 GCF_040644575.1 Streptomyces sp. NPDC046939 | reverse complement strand
GAGCGCTTGTTGTCGGCCGCGACCAGCATGCCGAACACCGGCTTGCCCTCGACCTGGCCGAAGGTGCGCCGCAGATCCGTCGACCAGACACTGGGTGCGGGCGAGCCGTGTCCGTCGGACATCGCGGGCCACTCCTGGGCCCTGACGGCGCGGGCGTAACAGACGGCGTCGGCCTGCACCTTCGCCCGCTCCTTCGCGGGCGCGTACTCCGCGCTCTCCACGAGCTGGTCCAGGGCACGGGCCTCACCGCGCGAGGCGACCTCGGCCTTCCCGTACGAGCCCGAGGCCGTGACCAGGACGAACGCGAGCAGCAACACGGTCAGGGTGAGCATCGGCCCGACCAGGTCCTTCACCGCCATGCCCTCGTCGTCGCCGGTGGTGATCAGCCTAGGGCGCAGCCAACGGTTGGCCGCCAGACCCGCCAGCAACGCAACCACGGCGACAACGATCACGAGGACCACGGGGCAACTCCTCCGGTAGGGGTCAGTCCCCGTGCTCCGGGGATGTGAAGATGCCCCTGGCACTTGTACCCATCACGGCGGGCACGTGCAGTGCCTTCGAACGGGGTACGTCGTCTGCAGCGGAGATGTACAGGTCGGACTCGGAATATGCCTTTTGCTGCGGACCGCCTTGCATATGCGACAAGCTAGTTGCGTTCTACAGGGGCGATCAGGGGGCACCGGCGTGAAAGGTCCAGGGGCGGCGCCGGACGAGTCCGTGTGGTGGGACCAGCACACTCAGCAACGTATGGAGCAGTACGCCAGGGCCGCTGCCTTGCAAGCGTGGGCTGCCAGGAAGCAGCGGGCGGCCGTCGAAATGCGGCTGCGGGCCATCTCCATGCGGGTGTCCGCCCAAGCCGCACGCACGGCCCCGCCCCTCCGCTGCAGCCCCCGGCCCTCCCCCAACGGCGCGGACACGCCGGACAGCGCTCTGGCGCACGCCGCCGTGGTGACCGAACAGGCCAAAGGCATCCTCGCCGCCCGCTTCGGCTGCACCCCGGAACAGGCTCTGTTTCTCCTGCGCGAACACAGTCACAGAACCAACCAGTCCTGCGCCGACCTCGCCCGTCAGGTCGTACAGCACCGGGGCCTGGTCCCCTAGCCCAGCCGGTACGCACACCCGCGCCTGCCTGTGGCGGCGCCGGTGGCGGTCCGAGGCCGGTCGCGGGTCCACCGCTTGGGGTCGCCGACGCGGAGAGGGAGAGCGGCGCCGCGCTCGTCGACTGGGAGGGTTCGGCCCGTAGAAGGCACAGGCCGTCGGGCGGCGGCGTCGGTGCGTTGTCAGGGGCGGCGGGCGAGCCAGGTGATGCCGGTGGTGACCACGCTCGGATCATTCCAATGCGCGATGCTCTGCGGCTGCGTCTCATCCAGCAGCGCGTCCGGCGCGCACGGCAGGGTGGCGATACTTCCGCGTCCACCTCCTGGTGGGTGCACTTTCGCACTCGGGGCGGTGCCGGCCGAGGTGGTTCCCACTCGGTCCAGTCCCTGGGTGCGGTGCGGCGGCGGCCAGGCGTAGTCGGTGCCGGTCGACCGCGTGGAGCTCCCGGGCGCTGAGCGCCTTGGGTCTTTCGGGCCTCGGGCGGGCCTACCGGGCCCTCCTGTGTCCGTTTGGAACACGCCACGATGAGAGAGTGCTGCGGAGCGCCCGAGGGTCGGAAAAGCCAGAGGTCGCATGGGGGCAGCACCCTTCGAAGGGAGTCGCCGGACCATGACTCACGCAACCGGACCTCTCGTCGTGGGCGTCGACGGTTCACCGGCCGCCCTCGCGGCTCTGCACTGGTCGGTTCGTCAGGCGAGGATGCTGAGGGCCGACATCCTGGCGGTACACGCCTGGGAGCCGGGCGCGCCTCTGCGCGCGCCCTACGCTCCGGTCCTGGCCCGCCCGGCCGCCTCCGATGAGCGAGTGCGGGCCCGTCGGCTCCTAGACGACACCGTTCGCCGCGTCGTCGCCGCCGAACCCGGGGCACGGCTGAGGGCCCTCCTCATCGAGGGACCTCCCGTGCGCGTCCTCATCGACCACACCGAAGAAGCCCTGCTGTTGGTGCTGGGCCGCCACAGGCGCGACGATCCGGCGCTTCCGGCCCTCGGTGCGGTGGCGCGCGCGTGCATGCGCCGAGCATCCTGTCCGGTGGTCGCTGTGCCCGCGGCAGCACGGCCTGCTGCGGCAACAACGCCTGAACTCACGACAAGCACCGACGGGGCTGCGGCCCTGGACCTTTCACAGGCGGCAGGTCCGGGGGCCGTACCGGCCCTCCGGGCGCCTCGCACACCGCGTATGGCGTTGCTGCACGACTCAGACAGCATGTTCCAGCACGTCTTGCTCAGGGACCCCGGGTGAGAGACGGTGGACGTATGGCGCTTGCCCTACACGGTGTCGAGCTGCGGTCGGTGCACGCCTCGCTCCTGGAGAAGTTCGCGCACGAGCCGCTCCCGGTGCCCGGCGGTTCCCGGCCCGGGCCCGCGGACCTCACCGAGCGAATTCTGCGGTCCGCTGACGCGCGAGCAGCCGCTCACCACCCGCGAACGCGCGTCTTCGCCGACGCGGAGGCCGACGACCCCGAAGCGGTGCTGCTGCGCGCCGCACGCAACGCCCTCGCCGTGGTCGTCGGCCGACGCGGACGTGGTCCGGTGCGGGAGCTGCTCCTCGGATCGGTCAGCCTGGCCGTCGCCGCGCAGGCGCAGTGCCCGGTGATCGTGGTACGCGGCAGCGAGGCGGGCTTCGCCGGCACGCATGAGCGCGTCCTGCTCGGTGTGGGATCCCCGGACTCGACGGGCTCGGCTGTCCGCTTCGCTTTCGCCGAGGCGGCGGCCCGGCATTGCGTACTGGACGCGATGCACGCCTGGCGTGCGCCGGTCCAGGAGACGGCCGACCCGCCGCTTCTGGCCGACGGGCCCTTGCGACGACCGCCGTCGAGTGCCCGGGCATTGCTCGACGAGGCGCTGCGCGAACCCGGCCGGGCGCATCCGGACGTCTTCGTGCGCCCGGCCTGTGTGCCGGGCCCGGCCCGCCGCATCCTGATCGACCGCTCGGCCGCCGCGGACCTGCTGATCATCGGTGCCCGCAGGCGCCACGGCCACATCGGGCTGCAACTCGGCCCTGTCGGCCACGCCGTACTGCACCATGCGGACTGCCCCGTCGCGGTGGTGCCGCAGCACGGATCCTGAACCGGCATGAGGAGGCGTCGTCGTGCGTGAGACAGCATCGCCCTTGCGGACCGTCGACGCCGTGGTTCTGGACACCGACGGAGTCATCACCGACTCGGCCCGGCTGCACGCGCAGGCGTGGAAGGCCGTCTTCGACGCCTTCCTGCGCGAGCAGCCACCCGACTCGGCCGCGGACCTCCGACCGTTCGCCATCGACGTGGACTATCCGTTGTACGTCGACGGCAAGTCGCGGCGGGACGGTGCCGCAGCCTTCCTCGCCGCACGCGGTATGAGGGCGGCCCCGGAGACAGTGGAGGCCGTCGCCCGCGACAAGGACCGCCACTTCACGGAACGGCTGCGCCAGGGCGCACCCGTGCCGGCCTATCCCGGCACCGTCGATCTCCTGCGTGCCCTGCGGGCGGCCGGAAGGCCCGCCGCCGCTGTCTCCGCGTCCCTGCACGCCCGCGAACTCCTCACTCGCGCGAGGGTGATCGGTTTTTTCGACGCCGTGGTGGACGGCAAGGAGGCAGCGGATCTCGGTCTGCGGGGCAAACCCGCTCCTGACCTGTTCCTGGAGGCCGCCCGGCGCCTGGGCGTCGCCCCCGCGCGGGCAGCGGTCGTCGAGGACGCCCTGGCCGGCGTCGAGGCGGGCCATAACGGCCGGTTCGGCCTGGTCATCGGTGTCGACCGGACGGCCGGCCGGGAGCGCGCCGGTGACCTCCTGCGGCACGGCGCCGATCTCGTGGTGCCCGACCTGAGTGAACTGCTCGTGAAGGGGGCCGTCACGTGACGGACTGGACGTGGTCCTACGAGGGGTACGCACCCGACGACGAGCGGTTGCGGGAGTCCCTCTGCACCCTGGGCAACGGCTACTTCGCGACCCGCGGCGCCCTGCCGGAGTGCGCGGCGGACGACGTCCACTATCCGGGGACCTATGTCGCCGGGTGCTACGACCGTCTCACCTCCACGGTCGCGCAGCGCCGCGTCGTCAACGAGGACATGGTCAACTTTCCGAACTGGCTGCCGCTGCGCTTCCGGTTCTGCGACGCGTCCGGCGCCGGCCCCTGGCTGCACCCGGACTCCGCTCGGGTTCTCGACCACCGCCAGACCCTCCGCCTGGACAGCGGTCTGCTGGAGCGTCGCACGACGTACGAGGACGGCCAGGGGCGCCGGCTGACCCTGCGGCAACTGCGCCTCGTGCACATGGCGGACTCCCACGTCGCCGCGTTGCGAACGGAGTTCAGCTCGGACGACTGGACCGGCGACCTCGAGGTGGAGTCCGCGCTGGACGGGTCGGTACGCAACGCGGGCGTACCCCGCTACCGTGACCTGGCCGGCGACCACCTCGTGCACGGCCACAGCGGTACGGCCGCGCCCGGCCTCTCCTGGCTGCGCTGCCGTACCCGCGCCTCCGACGTCCGTATCGCCCTCGCGGCCCGCACCACCTGCTCCGGCGCCACACAGACCGACAGTCACCACACCGACGTCCGCGCAGTCCAGCTTCTGCGCCTTCCCTTGCGTCCCGGACACACCCTGGCGGTGGACAAGATCATCGCCCTGCACACCTCCCGGGATCCCGCCATCAGTGACCCGCTGCAGGCCGCCGTCGACCGGGCCCGCGCAGCGGGATCCTTCGAGGACCTGCTCGAAACCCACCTCACCGCGTGGGACCAGCTCTGGCGCCGGGCCGAACTGGACGTGCCCGGCGAGGCGGGCCGCATCCTGCGCCTGCACCTCTTCCACGTCCTGCAGACCCTCTCCCCGCACACCGCCGACCTCGACGTGGGCGTACCCGCACGGGGCCTGCACGGCGAGGCGTACCGCGGCCACGTGTTCTGGGACGAGCTGTTCGTCCTGCCGTACCTGAACCTGCACTTCCCCGAGGTCTCCCGCGCCCTGCTCACCTACCGGCACCGACGCCTGGAGCGCGCCTGCCGCTCCGCCCAGGAAGCCGGGCACACCGGCGCCATGTACCCCTGGCAGAGCGGCAGCGACGGCCGGGAGGAAACCCAGCGTCTGCACCTCAACCCCAACTCCGGGCGGTGGCTGCCGGACAACACCCATCTGCAGCACCATGTCGACTCGGCGGTCGCATACAACATCTGGCGCTACTGGGAGGCCACCGGCGACGCCGAGTTCCTGCACACCAAGGGTGCCGAGATGCTGCTCCAGATCGCCAGGTTCTGGGCGGGCAGGTCCGTGTACGACGAGGAGCTCCGCCGCTACCGGATCCGCGGCGTCGTCGGCCCGGACGAGTACCACGACGCCTACCCGGACTCCGACCGGCCAGGGGTCGACGACAACGCCTACACCAACGTGACGGCCGCCTGGGTGCTTGCCCGCGCGCTCGACCTGCTCGACCTGCTGCCCGCACCACGCCGGCAGGAACTCGCGGAGCGGATTGGCTTCGACGGCGGCGAGGCCGAACTGTGGCGTGACGTCTCCCACGCGCTGCACGTCCCCTTTCACTCCGGGGTGATCAGTCAGTTCGCGGGCTACGAGCGCCTCGCCGAGCTGGACTGGGAGGCGTACACGCGCAAGTACGACGACATCCGCCGCCTGGACCGGATCCTGGAGGCCGAGGGCGACAGCGTCAACCGCTACCGCGCCTCCAAGCAGGCCGACGTCCTGATGCTCGGCTACCTGTTCCCCCCGGCCGAACTAGCGGCTCTGTTCGGCCAGTTGGGTTACCGCCTGGACGACACCGCGTGGCAGCGCACCGTCGACCACTACCTGCGCCGCACCAGTCACGGTTCCACCCTCAGCGGGCTCGTGCACGGCTGGGTCCTGGCGCGGGACCGGCGCACCGATGCCTGGGGATACGCCCGCGAAGCCCTGATCGGGGACATCGCGGACGTCCAGGGCGGCACCACCGGCGAGGGCATCCACCTCGGCGCCATGGCCGGCACCGTGGACCTGGTCCAGCGGGGCCTCACCGGACTCCAGACACGGGGCGACGCCCTCTGGCTGGACCCGGCCCCTCTACCGGAGCTGACCGGCTCCTCCTACGGATTCGCACTCCGCTACCACGGCCACTGGGGCGTACGGCTACGGATGCTGGCGGACCGCCTGCACATCACCGTCCCCGCCTCCGACCGCTCCCCCATCACTGTCGAACTGCCGGACCGCGCGGTCACCGTCCGGCCCGGCGAGACCTGCGAGCTGTTCCTCCCTGGGTGAGTGCCCGGGGTGCACGCACGCCACACCGCGTACGGATACTGGGGCCGTGCGGTCCTCGCGGCGCGATGTCGACAGCTTTCGCACCTCTCAGCTCTCCTGCGCGCGTTCGGCCCTTCGAGCGGTATCGCTCTGGTCCGAGCCACGAGAGAAGAGGCACGAGAGCTGGGTCGCGCGGACACCCGGTCAAGGTGGTGATGTCGCCGTGCACCGATACGCACACGGTGTCGGTCGGGGCCGGAAAGCAGATGTCGTTCACGGCCGTCCGCTCCGGTGGGGCATGGGCCGTACGGTTCGTCGCGGCCGGCCGAGCGGGCAGTCGCGGACGGCATCGGTTCAGGCCGGCAGGTCCAGCCCGTACAAGGTGCGTCCGCCGACCAGCTCCCGGCCGGTGACCAGTTCCGGTTCTATGCGTACGAATACCTGCGCGGGCCAGGGAACCCAGGAGCGGGGACCGGTGCGGACCAGGCGTTCGTGCTCCTCGGGGTCGGTGATGACCGCGGCGGGGCCGGTGACGACGACGCTCCACCCCGCGTGCGCCGCGGCGTCGACCTCGTCGGCTTCGAAGGCCACCACGGCGCCGTCGATGGCACGGACCAGTTCCGAAGAGGCCGAGGTGCAGAGCAGCACGGCGCCGCTCTCCTCCAGGGCGAAGTTGACCGGCAGGACGGCGGGGAGGGCATCGCGGGTGTGCACGATGCGGCCCACGGGCGCCTGGGCCAGCCGCCGCAGGCTTTCCTGCCGGTTCAGTTCGCGGAATCCGTCGTTGCGGTACATCAGTCGGCCGTCTTCCCCTGTCTCGTGCGGAACGCGGACTGCCATACTGCGAAGAGGAGACAGCCGGTGGCGAGGGCCGACAGGCCCTGGCCTGACGCGGAACGTCCCCCGCTCCGGCGGGCCCCGCCCCCCTCCCCCGCCCGGTGCCACGTTCAGACTGCGCCGGTCGCGACGACCTCGCGCCTTGGTCCGTAGCAGGTGGGCGTGGAGTCGGTATCGATCAGGCCCGAAGGTCTCCGGTACTCCCACGGCCTCGATGACGACAGCGGCGCCGGGCCCGCCGGTCGGATCGGCGGCCAGTTGCCGGGGGTTCTCCTGGGCAGCGGCCACCGCGTGCACCCCGGCCTGCCGGGCCGGCGCCGACCGCCCGGGTGACGGCCCTGAGGCTCGACTCGGAGCCGTCGGCTTCGACCACCGCCACGGGCGGATACATCCCTCTCAGCCGCCCGCGCCGAGGTCGAACACGATCCGGGCCTTGATCTGGCCGCCGAGGACCTCGTCGATGCACTCGTTGACCGCCGTGAGCGGGCGGGTCTCCCGGATGACCTTCGTGCGGCCCTCGGCGTGGAGTTGGAAGACCTCGGCGAGGTCCTGGCGGGTGCCGACGATGGAGCCGATGATCGAGGTGCCGTTGAGGACGGTGTCGAAGATCGGGACTTGGAGTGTGCCGTGGGCGGGCAGGGCCACCATGACGAGCTTTCCGCCGCGCCGCAGACCGGAGTTGACGGCGGCGAAGGCGGCCGGGCTGACCGCGAGGGCGAGGGCGGCGTGTGCGCCGCCGTGTCGTTTCAGCTCGGCGCCGACGTCCTGGGTGCGGGCGTCGATGACGAGGTCGGCCCCGAGCTCCCGGGCCAGTCGCAGCTTGTCGTCGGTGACGTCGATCGCGGCGACCCGCGCCCCGAAGATCTTGGCGTACTGCACCGCGAGATGGCCGAGGCCGCCCACGCCGGAGACGGCGACGAGCTGGGCGGGCCTGACGTTCGCGACCTTCAGCGCCTTGTAGGTGGTGACGCCCGCGCAGGTCAACGGGGCGGCGTCGAGGGCGCTGACGCCCTCGGGCACCGGCTGGGCGAAGTCGGCCCAGGCCAGCATCTTCTCGGCGTATCCGCCGTCGCAGCCGTAGCCGGTGTTGACCTGGGCTTCGCACAGGGTCTCCCAGCCGGAGCGGCAATGCTCGCACCGCCCGCACGCCTTGCCGAGCCACGGGACGGCTACGCGGTCCCCGACGGCGAGGTGGGTCACGTCGGCGCCGAGCTTCTCGACGAGACCGACGCCCTCGTGACCGGGGACGAACGGCGGGGTGGGCTTGACCGGCCAGTCGCCGTGCGCGGCGTGGATGTCGGTGTGGCACAGGCCCGATGCCTCGACACGGATCCGTACCTGTCCCGGGCCGGGTTCGGGGTCGGGACGGTCCTCGATGACCAGGGGTGCCCCGAACTCCTTGACGACCGCTGCTCGCATGATGCTTTCTCCTTAGGTGTGGGCCGGGTCAGTCGTGCGCGACGACGGCGACGGGGGCGGTGGCGTGGTGCATGACCGCGTGGGCGACGGATCCGATGTGCGCGCCGAACGGGTTGCGGCGCATCCGGCGTCCGACGACGACGAGGGAGGCGTCGCGGGCCGCGTCCACGAGGTGGCTGGCGGGGCTGCCGAGCCGGGAGTCCTCGCTCACCTCCACGTCCGGGTACTTCTCCCGCCAGGGCTGAAGTGCTTCGGTGAGCGCTTCAGCCTGGGCGCGGGCCAGGTCCTCGCGCGGGTCGTAGCCGGCGGCGAGGGCGTAGGTGTAGGAGGACGGCAGGTTCCAGGCCCGGAGGACCGTCAGGGATGCTTTGCGGCGGCTCGCCTCCTCGAAGGCGAAGGTGAGGACGGTCTCGTCGGGGCTGCCGGCGTCCACCCCCACGACCACGGGCCGGAAGCCGGTGGTGGCGGACGGGATGCCCGCGGGGTCCTTGAGGTGTTCGTCGGCGGCCTGCTCGCCGGCCCGGACGAGCACGACGGGTGTCTCGGCGCGGGCGATGACCGACTGGCCGACGGACCCGATCAGGAAGCCCGTGAGGCCGCTCAGGGCGCGCGAGCCGAGCACGAGCAGGTCCGCGTCGCGTGCGGCGTCGAGCAGGACCTCCGACGGGGTTCCGGTCCGCTGCTCGGTGGTGATCTCGACCCCGGGGTGCCGCAGCCGCAGGTCCTCGGCGGTCTCCCGGGGGATGCGCTCGGCCCAGTGCTGGTGCGTCTCGGCGCCGAGGTGCGGGGCCTGGGCGATCGGCTCCGGCACCGGTTGCCACACGTGGAGCAGATGTACGGGCATCCGGCGCAGTGCGGCTTCACGGGCCGCCCACTCCGCGGCTGTCCGGCTCTCGGGTGAACCGTCGAGTCCTACCGTGATCGTGCGGGCCATTCCGGCCACCTCCATTGTCATGCGGTGCGTTCTGGGTATGGGCGCGGGCGTACGCAGGGGACCGGGGCGTGCGGCCTCGGAATGGTGGCCACGGTTGCTGTCGGCAGGCCGGTGGGGCGGGTCGTCGGCAGGGCCCGCCCCGCCAGCCGCTCTCAGCGCAGCCACGCGTGGCCGCGGACGACGGGGAGCCGCGCCCACAGCCGGCCGAGGCCCAGCACGTCACCGGCCGACACCGTGGCCAGCGCGATCAGCACCACCGCGTAGATCAGGTGGTAGTCGGCGAACGGGTTGGTCGACATGCTGGCTGAGCCGTCCGAGAGGTGCCGCGCCGGCGGCCACTCCGCGACCCACATCAGCGCCATCATCACCGTCCCGGCCAGCGCTGCCGGACGCAGTGCCACTCCGGCGACCAGCGCCGCCCCGATGCCGAGCAGGCCCAGCATGAACAGCCCGTCCGCCCATGCCGCCCCGGCCCACGCGTGGAACGTGGACTGCATCGGGCCGACGGCGACATGCCCGAGGAAACCTTCGGTGGGCGAGCCACCGTCGATCCAACCCTTGCCGGACGCGGTCGCGTATCCGAGGCCGAAGGTCTTGTCCAGGAACGCCCACAGGAAGACGAACCCCATCAGCACGCGCGCCGAGGCGAGCACGCAGGCCCGTGCGGTGAGCGTGCCGGCCCGCGCCGACCCGGCCGCCTTCGCCTCGGGAACGGCACGGTCCCGGCGGAGTGACGGCAGGTGGTGGGAACTGCGGTGCGTGGGCTGGTGCACGGCCATGACGGTGACCCCTTCGGGGAGGATCCGGCTGGTTCCTGACACCCCTCACTCTCCCGTCTCGCACCACCTCGCACCCGACGCGAAAGGTCCACACCTCAGGACCCAACAGCCCCATCCCGATAGGGACCTTCGGGCCACCACCGCTCTTGTGGGCGGCGCTGAACAGTTTCACGGGTGTGGATGCCGTGTCCCTGCCGGGTGTCTCGCCCGCACAGCCATGAGCGGGTGCTCTCGCGGCCCGAGCCGGGCCGCTCCCCCCGTCGACGCCGGGCGTCAGCGGGTGGAGTGGCCGGGGTCCGCCGTGTCCGGCGACTCGTCCAGCGGGGCGTGCCACACCAGCCGTGTCCCCTTGCCGCCGGGGCTTTCCAGGTCCATGCCGCCGCCGAGCTTCCGCGCCCGCTCGGCCATGTTGGCCAGACCGCTGCGGCGGCCCTCTTCGGGGATGCCGACGCCGTCGTCCGTGACCGTCAGGCGGACCTGCTTGCCGTCCGTCTCAAGGACGATGTCGGCGCGGTGTGCGGCGGCGTGCCGGGCGACATTGCTGAGCGCTTCGGTGAGGACGGCCATGACGTGGTCGGCGACGGGGCCGGGCACGTGCGTGTCGAGCAGGCCCTCCATGCGGACACCGGGGGCGAAGCCGAGCAGCGGGGCGGCCTCGCCGATCGCGCGGATCGCGCGCGAACGCAGGCCGGGCGCCGGGTCGTTGTCGCGGGCCCGCAGGCCGAAGATCGTAGACCTGATGATCTTGATGGTCTCGTCGAGGTCGTCCACCGCCCGCAGGATTCGCTCGGAGGCCACGGCGTCCTGCACGCGGCGACCGGCGCTCTGCAAGGTCATGCCGGTGGCGAAGAGCCGCTGGATGGCCAGGTCGTGCAGGTCACGGGCGATGCGGTCGCGGTCCTCGAGGAGGGCGATCTGTTCGGCGTCCTCGCGTCGTTCCGCCAGCTCCATCGCGACGGCGGCCTGGGCTGCGAAGACCTGAAGCGGCTCGGTCTCCTTCTCGGAGAACTCCCGGCTGCCCGACTGCCGGACCAGCAGCACCACGCCGTGGGCCTCTTCGCCCGAGCCGATCGGCACGGCGACGGCCGGTCCGAGCCCCTCGAAGCGGGGCGGACCGGCCGAGACCCGGGGGTCGTTCGCGACGTCCGGGCTGCTGACCGGCGCCCGCTGGGCGAACGCCTGTCCGATGAGCGTGCCCTCGACGGGCAGTACGATCCCGCGCCAGGCGTCGGCCTCGTGACCGGTGGCGAGTTCCACCGCGAGCGTGCCGGTTCCGTTCACCGGCAGGGCCACCACGCTCAGGGCGGACGCGGTGATCTCCCTGGCCCGTTCGGCGATCAGCGGCAGCACCTTGTACTGATCCGCCCCGGACATCAGCGCGTGCGTGATCTCGGCGTTCACCTGGAGCCAGCGCTCGCGCAGCCGGGACTCCTCGTACAGACGGGCGTTGTCGATCGCGACGCCGGCCGCCACGGCCAGCGTCGCGAGGACCGACTCGTCCTCCTCGTCGAACTGCTGCCCGCCGCGCTTCTCCGTCAGGTACAGGTTGCCGAAGACGTGATCGCGCACCCGGATGGGAACGCCGAGAAAGGTGTGCATCGGCGGGTGGTGGGCCGGGAAGCCGTAGGAGGCCGGGTGATCGGCGAGCTTGGCCAGGCGCAGCGGTTCGGGGTGGCGGATCAGCTCGCCCAGGATGCCGTGGCCTTCCGGGTAGGGGCCGATGCGCGCGATCTGCTCCGCGTCGACGCCCACGGTGTGGAAGGCGGACAGCCGCTTGCCGTCCGGGCCGATCACCCCGAGCGCCGCGTACTCCGCGTCGACCAGGGCCGCCGCGGCCTCGACGATGGAGCGCAGCGCCTGCTCCAGGTCCAGCTCGCGGCCGACCGAAAGGACGGCCTCCAGGAGGCTGTGGATACGGTCCCGGGTGCCGCGGGCCGCGTCCAGCCGGGCCTGCAACTCCTCCAGCAGCTCGTCCAGTCGCAGCTGCGGCAGCCGCACCTGTGCCTCGCGCGCCTGTTCGGCGTTTCCCACCGCTGCTCCTCCAACGCCCCACCGCCTGTCGGCGGCCACACCGTGTACGTGCCACGGTAGCGGTTCGAACAGGAAGGCGATGAAAGGTCCGGGAGCGGCGGGAGGAGAGTGGCCGGAACTGTCAGTTCTGGGGCAGCCGGGCCGCGACGTAGGACGTGAGGTCGAGCAGACGGTTGGTGTAGCCCCACTCGTTGTCGTACCAGCCGAAGACCTTGACCAGGTCGCCGTGGGTCTGCGTGAGGGGGGCGTCCAGGACGCAGGAGGCCGGGTCGCCGACCACGTCACGGGAGACGATCGGGGCGTCGCTCACCCGCAGGACGTCCTTCAACGGCCCCTCGGCCGCCTCGCGATAGGCGGCGTTGACCTCCTCCGCGCTCACGGCCCGGTCCAGGACCACGGTCAGGTCGGTCAGCGAACCGTCCTCGACCGGGACCCGCACGGCGCTGCCGTCCAGCGTGCCCGCGAGCTCCGGCAGCACCAGGCCGACGGCCCGGGCGGCGCCGGTCGTGGTGGGGATGATGTTGACCGCCGCCGAGCGGCCCCGCCGCAGATCCTTGTGGGGGCCGTCCAGGACGACCTGGTCGTTGGTGTAGCCGTGGATCGTGGTCATCAGCCCCTTGACGACGCCGAAGTGCTCGTGGAGAACCTTGACCATGGGGGCCACGCAGTTGGTGGTGCACGAGGCGTTGGAGATCACGTGGTGGTGGTCCGGGTCGTACGTGCCTTCGTTGACGCCCATGACGATCGTGGCGTCGACGTCCTTGCCGGGCACCGACAGGAGCACCTTGCGCGCGCCTGCCGCCAGGTGCTGGCCGGCCTGCTCTCGGGTGCGGAAGCGGCCCGTGGACTCGATCACCACGTCCACACCGAGGTCGCCCCAGGCCAGCGCGGCCGGGTCGCGCTCGGCGGTCACCGCGATGCGGTGGCCGTCCACGGTCAGCGAGGTCTCGTCGTGCTCGACGGGGAGGTGCAGCCGCCCGTACGTCGAGTCGTACGTCAGCAGGTGTGCCAGCGCCGCCGGGGAGGTCACGTCGTTGACCGCCACCACCTCCAGCGGCGCCGCCGCGGCCCCGGCCCGCTCCAGGACGCAGCGCAGGTAGTTCCGGCCGATGCGGCCGAAGCCGTTGATGCCCACTCGCACGGTCATGTCTTCCGTCCTCCGATGCGGCGACGATGCCCGGCGGTGTCCCGGGATCGCTGCCAGCCTGCCGTGCGGGTGCCTGTGTGGGGATGGGCCGGGTGGGTGTGGGCGGTGGGGACCTTTGGTCCCCCGGGGAGCGGGCACCCGGCCCCGGCCGGCCGGCGGGCCGCATCCGCTGCTGCCCCGGCCAGCAGGCAGGAAGGCCATCTGCGCTACTGCGCTTCGGACCGCATCCGGTCGCGCGCCTGGGTGGCGATGACGGCGGCCTGGACCCGTCGTTCCACACCGAGCTTGGAGAGCAGCCGGGAGATGTGATTCTTTACCGTCTTCTCGGCCAGGTAGAGCCGCTGGCCGATCTGCCGGTTGGTGAGCCCCTCCCCGATCAGTTCCAGGATCTCGCGTTCCCGGTCGGTGAGGCCCGGCAGCATCTCCGGCTCCTCGGCCGGCTGCTCCGCGCCGCTGCGCAGCCGTGCCATCAGCTTGGCCGTCGCGCTGGCGTCCAGCAGGGACTGGCCGCGGGCCACCGTCCGTACGGCCGAGACCAGGTCCGAGCCCTGTATCTGCTTGAGGACGTATCCGGCCGCGCCCGCCATGATCGAGTCGAGGAGGGCCTCCTCGTCGTCGAAGGAGGTCAGCATCAGACAGGCCAGGTCCGGCAGTTGTGAGCGCAGCTCGCGGCAGACGGTCACGCCGTCCCCGTCGGGCAGGCGGACATCGAGGACGGCCACGTCGGGGCGGAGTGCGGGGACCCGCACCAGTGCCTGTTCCACCGTCGACGCCTCACCGACCACGGTGATGTCCGCCTCGTCGGTCAGCAGGTCGTGCACCCCGCGTCGTACCACTTCGTGGTCGTCCAGGAGGAAGACCCTGATCGGGCTGCTCGTGCTGTCGCCCTGCTCACTGTGCGCCATCGAATGCTCCTCGCAATGCCTCGGCCGGTTCCAGAATCCTTTCTATCTACACTCGCCGAGGTCCAGGGCCGGTCGGCCCTGTTTTCGCACATGTCAGTGGGCCGTGACGCCCTGCTCGCGGAACTGGCCCCGTACCCGGTCCAGCAACTCCGGGCCGGGGGCCGGCGTGTCACGCAGGGGGAAAGGGATGCCCAGGGCGTCGTACTTGGCGGCGCCGAGCTTGTGGAACGGCAGGATGTCGACCCGCTCCACGCAGGCGAGACCGGAGAGGAACCGCGCCAGTGCGCCGACGGCGTCCTTGTCATCGGTCCAGCCGGGCACCAGGACATACCTGATCCACACGCGCTTGCCCAGCCGGTCGAGACGGGTGGCGAAGTTCAGAGTGGGGGCGAGGGCGCCGCCGGTCAGCTTCCGGTAGGTCGGGACGTCGAAGGACTTGATGTCGAGGAGCACCAGGTCGGTGTCGGCAAGGAGTTCGTCCGACGCGCGAGCGCCGAGGAAGCCCGAGGTGTCCAGGGCGGTGTGCAGGCCGGCCTCCTTGCAGCGGCGCAGGATGGCCGTGGTGAAGGCCGGCTGGAGCAGGGGTTCGCCGCCGGTGACGGTCACTCCCCCGCCGGCGGTGACGAGGAAGTCCCGGTACTTGTCGATCTCCGCCATCACCTGGTCAACGGTGGTCTCGTGGCCGTCGCGCATGTGCCAGGTGTCGGGGTTGGCGCAGTACAGACAGCGCAGGGGGCAGCCGCTGAGGAACAGGGTGAAGCGGGTCCCGGGACCGTCCACGCCGGTGGACAGGTCCCAGGAGTGGATTCGGCCGGTGACCATCGGTCCCGCTGCCGTGGTCCGCGGCACGGCGCTCACAGCGATCCGTGGAAGGTGCGGCTGACCACGTCGAGCTGCTGCTCACGAGTCAGGCGGACGAAGTTGACGGCGTAGCCGGAGACCCGGATGGTCAGCTCCGGGTACTTCTCCGGGTGCTCCATGGCGTCCTCCAGGGTGGCCCGGTCCAGCACGTTGACGTTCATGTGGAAGCCGCCCGCGGACATATAGGCGTCGAGGATGCCGACCAGGTGACCGGCCCGCTCCTCGGGGACGTGGCCGAGCCCTTCCGGGGTGATGGTGGTGGTCAGGGAGATGCCGTCGCGTGCCACCTCGTAGGGCAGCTTGGCCACCGACAGGGCGGAGGCGGCGACGCCGTGCTTGTCGCGGCCGTTCATCGGGTTGGCGCCGGGCGCGAAGGGCTGTCCGGCGCGGCGGCCGTCGGGGGTGTTGCCGGTGTGCTTGCCGTACACGACGTTGGAGGTGATGGTCAGCACGGACTGGGTGTGCTCGGCGTCGCGGTAGGTGGGGTGCCTACGTACCTTCGCCATGAACGACTCCACCAGATCGACGGCGAGGGCGTCGGCCCGGTCGTCGTTGTTGCCGTAGGCCGGGAAGTCGCCCTCGGTGTGGAAGTCCACGGCGAGCCCGGTCGCGTCGCGGATGACCTGCACGCGGGCGTGCTTGACGGCGGAGAGACTGTCCACGGCGACCGAGAGCCCGGCGATGCCGCAGGCCATGAAGCGGTGGACCGGGTGGTCGTGCAACGCCATCTCGATGCGCTCGTAGGCGTATTTGTCGTGCATGTAGTGGATGACGTTGAGCGCGTCGACATACGTCTCCGCCAGCCAGTCGAGGACCCGGTCGTACGCGGCCGACAGCGCGTCGTACTCCAGGTACTCGCCGGTCAGCGGCGGCATCGGAGGGGTGATCTGGTCGCCGGTCATCTCGTCCCGGCCGCCGTTGATGGCGTAGAGCAGGGCCTTGGCGACATTGACGCGCGCGCCGAAGAACTGCATCTGACGGCCCACGGCCATGGCGGAGACGCAGCAGGCGATGGCCGTGTCGTCGCCCGTGCACGGGCGCATCAGGTCGTCGGACTCGTACTGGACGGCGCTGGTGTCTATGGACACCTGGGCGCAGAACTCCTTGAAGGCGGCCGGCAGTCGCGGCGACCACAGGACGGTCAGGTTGGGCTCCGGGGCGGGGCCGAGGTTGTAGAGGGTGTTGAGGAAGCGGAAGGAGGTGCGGGTGACCAGCGGGCGGCCGTCGGCACCGACGCCGCCGATGGACTCCGTCACCCACGTCGGGTCGCCGGAGAACAGCGCGTCGTACTCGGGCGTGCGCAGGAACCGCACGATCCGCAGCTTGATGACGAAGTCGTCGATCAGCTCCTGGCAGCGCCGCTCGTCGAGCAGGCCCTCGTCCAGGTCGCGCTGGAGGTAGACGTCGAGGAAGGTACTGGTGCGGCCCAGGGACATGGCCGCGCCGTTCTGCTCCTTCACGGCGGCGAGGAAGCCGAGGTAGAGCCATTGGACGGCCTCGTGTGCGGTGACCGCCGGCCGGGTGACGTCGCAGCCGTAGGAGGCGGCCATCTTGGCCAGTTCGCCCAGCGCCCGGATCTGTTCGGCGAGTTCCTCGCGGTCGCGGACGACGTCGGCGGTGGAAGGCTGGTCGTCCAGCGCCGCGCGTTCGGCGCGCTTGGCCGCGATGAGCCGGTCGGTGCCGTAGAGGGCGACGCGCCGGTAGTCGCCGATGATCCGGCCGCGGCCGTAGGCGTCGGGCAGGCCCGTGATGATGCCGACCCTGCGGGCGGCCCGCATGGCGGGCGTGTAGGCGTCGAAGACACCCGAGTTGTGGGTCTTGCGGTAGGTGCCGAAGACCTTTGTCACGAACGGGTCGGGTTCGTAGCCGTACGCCTTCAGGCCGTTCTCCACCATGCGCAGGCCGCCGTTGGGCATGATCGCCCGCCTGAGCGGGGCGTCGGTCTGGAGGCCGACGATCAGCTCGCGGTCGCGGTCGATGTAACCGGGGGCGTGTGAGGTGATGGTGGAGGGAGTGGCGGCGTCGATGTCGAGGACGCCCTTGCGGCGCTCCTCGGGGAAGAGCGCGCTGACCTTCTCCCACACCGCCCGGGTGCGGTCCGTCGGGCCGGCCAGGAAGGATGCGTCGCCTTCGTAGGGGGTGTAGTTGGCCTGGATGAAGTCGCGCACGTCGATGCGCTCACGCCACTCGCTTCCGGCGAACTGCCGCCAGGCGTCGGTGGTGTGCGGGGCGACTGTCGCCGTCGTGGTCATCACAGGTCCTCTCGTCGTGCGGTCTCGTCACTGCTGATACTCGTCGTGCGGCTGTCGTGGCGAGGAGTGCCGGACAGGGCACCGGGTGGCCCGTGCGACCTTGGCGGGCCAGGACCTTCGGCCCCGGCCCCCCGGCCCGTACGTATCAGCCGTCACGTGTCGGTCGTTACGTGTCAGTCGTGCGGCACGACGGCGACGGGACATGCGGCGTGGTGCAGGACCGCGTGCGCCACCGGCCCCGTGTGCGCGCCCAGTTGATGGTCGGCGCCGCGGCGGCCCACGACCAGGAGGGCCGCGTCGTGGGCGGCCCGCACCAGGACGGCCGCGGGGCGCCCCTCGGTGACCGTCTTCGTCACGGGAACGGTCGGATACTTGTCCCGCCAGGGACGCAGCACCGCCGCCACGGTGCCCTCCACGTCCACCGGTGCCTGCACCTGCGGACGCGGGACGGGCGGCGGGCCCTCCCCTGCCACGGACATCAGGGGCACGGACGGATCCGGAACAGGCCGGTCGGCGGGCCGGAAGGCGTGGACCACGCGCAGGCCGGTGCCACGCCGACGAGCGGCGTCGAAGGCGAACTCGATCAGGGCGTCACAGGGATGGTCCATCTGCAGCCCGAGGACCACCTGGCGGTAGGGCGTCTTCGGTATCTCCTCGGGGGCGACACCGTCCGTGGCCGGCAGATGCTCGTCGGCGGCGGACCGTCCCGCACGGACCAGGACGACCGGGCGGGCGGACCGGCCGACGACGCGCTGGGACACCGAGCCCAGGAGAAAGCCGCCCGCGGCGGTGAGGCCACGGGAGCCGAGGACCAGCAGATCGGCGTCGGCCGCGGCGTCGAGCAGACCGGCCACCGTCGCCTCGCACACGAGCCGGCCAGTGATCCGCAGTCCCGGGTGGGCGGCACGGACGCTGTCCATGGCCTCGCGCAAGAGCTGCTCGGCCCACTCGTGCTCGCTGCTGTCCATGGGAACGTACGGCGCGGGGCGGGCATGGTGGCGCCAGACGTGGACCACGCTGAGCCCCGTTCCTCGCCGCCGCGCCTCCTGGGCCGCCCAGTGCGCGGCGGAGAGTCCTTCGGCCGATCCGTCGATCCCCACCACGATGTCGTGCGGCATGACGTGTCCCTTCACCGGTTCGTCTTCCCTGGGCGTCGCGATGGCCCCGAGCCTCCTGCGCCACCAGGCCGGTGGTCCACGGGCCGGACGGCCCCGGCCGCGCCGATGGTCCCTGCGCACACGAGCGTCCGGTGCGGACCCGGGCCGGACGGTCCCCGCGTGGGGACGGCCGGCACCTCCTGCGAGGCACGCGTTCGTCCGACGCTGGCACCGCCACGCCCCGACGCATGAGGAGTGCAGCCTGATGGTCCGTTATGTGTACGACTTCACCGAGGGCGGCCGTGACATGGCCGATCTCCTCGGCGGCAAGGGTTCCAACCTGGCGGAGATGGTCCGGCTGGGGCTTCCCGTTCCCCCGGGCTTCACGCTCACCACCGAGGCGTGCCGCGCCTTTCTCGAGACGGGCAGCGCGCCCGCGGGCCTGTGGGAGGAGGCCCGCGCGCACCTGACGGATCTGGAGGCGTCCGCCGGCCGGGTGCTGGGACAGCCGGACGACCCGCTGCTGCTCTCCGTCCGCTCCGGCGCGAAGTTCTCCATGCCCGGCATGATGGAGACGATCCTCGACATCGGGCTCAACGACGACTCCGTCCTCGGCCTTGCGAAGGTCTCCGGCAGCGAACGCTTCGCCTGGGACTCCTACCGGCGTCTCGTCCAGATGTTCGGCAGTACGGTCATGGGCGTCGACTCCTCCCGTTTCGAGCGGTCCCTCACCCTGCTCAAAGAATTGCGCGGCGTCCAGGACGACGTGCATCTGGCGGCGTCCGACCTGGCGGAACTGGTCGACACGTACAAGAACTTGATCCACCTGGAGACGGGTGACCAGTTCCCCCAGTCCCCCGCCGAACAGTTGCGCCGGGCGGTCCTGGCCGTCTTCACCTCCTGGAACGGTGAACGCGCGCGCCTGTACCGGCGGCGCGAGCACATCGCCGACGACCTGGGCACTGCTGTCAATGTGCAGCGGATGGTCTTCGGCAATCTCGGGGCCGACTCCGGCAGTGGTGTCGCCTTCACCCGCGACCCGGCCACCGGCAAGCCCGGGCTCTACGGCGACTACCTGCCCGACGCGCAGGGCGAGGACGTCGTCGCCGGCATCCGCAACACCGTGCCGCTGGCTGACCTCGAGCGCCTGGACGCCGCGTCGTACGACGGGCTGCGCAGGCACATGCGAACCCTGGAACGCCACTACCGCGACCTGTGCGACATCGAGTTCACCATCGAACGCGGCACCCTGTGGATGCTCCAGACCCGCGTCGGCAAGCGCACGGCCGAGGCCGCCTTCGTCCTCGCCGCCGAGCTGGCCGACGAGGGGCTCATCACCGAGGACGAGGCGCTGGCCCGGGTGAGCGGTGCGGGCTTGGCCCGGCTGATGTTCCCGCGCTTCGACACCTCCGCGACCGGCAGCGTCCTCGCCCGCGGTGTGCCGGCCTCTCCCGGCGCGGCGGTCGGCGCCGTGGTCTTCGACTCCGCCGCGGCCGTTCGCCGCGCCGCCGCCGGTGAGCAGGTCGTCCTCGTCCGCCAGGAGACCACTCCCGACGACCTGCCCGGCATGATCGCCGCCCGAGCGGTCCTCACCAGTCGGGGCGGCAAGACCAGCCATGCCGCCGTCGTCGCGCGCGGCATGGGCAAGGTCTGTGTCTGCGGCGCCGAGGAACTCACCGTGGACAGCGAGGCCCCGCGCTGCACCGCCGCGGACGGCACGGTGCTGGAGGAAGGCACCGTGGTCTCGGTGGACGGCTCCGCCGGAGCGGTCTACGCGGGCGCTGTGCCGCTGGTGGACTCGGCGGTCATCCGGTATCTGGAGGGGGAGGACGGCCGGGGAGGGGACGGTACGCGCGGTGTGGTCGACGCGGCGGCGCGGGCGGACCGGGGCGAGGACGGCGGGCACGGAGAAGCCGACCTAGTCGCCCAGGCGGACCAGAGCGAAGACGGCGGGCACGGAGAAGTCGACTCGGTCGCCCGGGCGGACCATAGCGACGACGGCGGGCACGGTGTGGTCGATGCAGTGGGCCGAGGCGAGGACGGGGTGGTCGACGCCGTGGCGCGGGCGCTGGTCCGCGCCGACACCGTGCGGCGCCTGGAGGTGCGGGCCAACGCCGACACTCCGCAGGACGCCGAACGCGCACGCCGGTTCGGGGCGCAGGGCGTCGGGCTGTGCCGCACCGAGCACATGTTCCTCGGCGAGCGGCGCAAGCTGGTGGAGCGGATGATCCTGGCCGGTACGGACGCCGAGCGCGGCCGGGCGCTGGCGGAGCTCCTGCCCCTTCAGCGGCGGGACTTCGCCGGCATCCTGCGGGCCATGGACGGCCTGCCGGTGACCATCCGGCTCCTCGACCCGCCGCTGCACGAGTTCCTGCCCGACCACACCGACCTCGCGGTACGGATCGCCACCGCGCAGGCCCGCGGCGAGGAGCCCGACCCGCACGCCGTCGCGCTGCTCTCCGCCGTGAACCGCATGCACGAGGAGAACCCGATGCTCGGGCTGCGCGGCGTGCGCCTGGGACTGGTCGTGCCCGGTCTGGTCGCCATGCAGGTACGGGCGATCGGCGAGGCCGTCGCCGAACGCCTCCTGGCCGGGGGAACGCCCAAGGCGGAGATCATGGTCCCGCTCGTCGGTGACGTCCGTGAGCTGCGCCTGGTGCGCGAGGAGGTCCGGCACGTACTGGCCGAGGTCTCCCGGGCGTCCGGGGTCGCCGTCGACTGCCCGGTCGGCACCATGATCGAACTGCCCAGGGCCGCCCTGACGGCCGGCCTGATCGCCGAGGAGGCCGAGTTCTTCTCCTTCGGCACCAATGACCTGACCCAGACGACCTGGGGCTTCTCCCGCGACGATGTCGAGGCCGAGTTCTTCTCCGCCTACCTCGACAAGGGGGTCTTCTCCACCTCCCCCTTCGAGACGCTCGACCGCGAGGGGGTCGGCCGGCTGGTGGGCATCGCCGTCGCCGAGGGCCGCGCCACCCGACCGGACCTGAAGATCGGGGTCTGCGGCGAGCACGGTGGCGATCCCGACTCGGTGCACTTCTTCCACGCCGCCGGACTGGACTACGTCTCCTGCTCGCCGTTCCGGGTGCCGGTGGCGCGGCTGGAGGCGGGCCGGGCGGCCCTGGGGGAAACCGGGGGAAGCGACAGCAGGTGAGGCGCGCGGCAGCCAGGGCGAGTTGGGGCGGGGGCCGCTCGGCCCACCGACCAGGGACCGGCCGCCGCGCGCACCGGAGCCGGTCGCCCCTGGGAGGAGGGCGACGACCGCAGCAGTCTTGAGGCGTCGCCAAACGATCAAAGGGAGCGGAGACATGACTGCCAAGGACATCGGCGCCCCTGCAACCGGCGCCGCCGTACGGGTGCGCGCCGACAGCGAATGGGACGAGGAGTCGCTCGCCTACCTCCGTGAGAAGGTCGCCGCCGCACTGGACCGGCCCGGCCTGCCGCCCGTGAGCGGGGAGGTGCGTGTTCGGCGGGCATCGGCCCACCATGTCGAACTGCCCTGGTCCGGCCGGAGCGATATCCGGGTCGGCGGCGACCTCGTCGTCGTCCACGCCCGGGAGGCGAGCGCCGGCCAACTCGCCGACCGGCTGCACGACCGGTTGCGTGCCGCCGTCGAACGCGTCGCCCACCGGGGCAATGCCGCTCGCCGGACGGCCGCGCCGCCGCCGTGGCGCGGCGGCCCGCAGAAGTAGGCGCCGACAGGCGCCTGCCCGAACCGGAAAGCCGGGACCGTCTCCAGCATCGGGGCCGGTCCCGGCTCCGGCTCCCCGCACGAGTTCGTGAAGGAGATCCGCCGTGACCGCGCAGATTGTCGGCGAGGTAATGACCCGGGACGTCGTGCTGGCCCGCCGGACGACGCCGTTCAAGGAGGTCGTGCGGTTGCTCGACCACCACGGGATCAACGGGCTGCCGGTGGTCGACGCCGACGACAAGGTCCTCGGCGTCCTGTCCAGCAGCGACCTGGTGCGCTGCCAGGCGCGCCGGGACGACCCCGCCGTACCGTCCGCGGTGACGGCGGGCGACGTGATGTCGAGCCCGGCCATCACCGTGCACCCGGAGCAGAGCGTGCCGGACGCCGCCCGGCTCATGGAGCGCCGCGGCGTCGAGCGGCTGCCCGTGGTCGACGAGGCCGACCGCCTCATCGGCATCGCCACCCGCCGCGACCTGCTCCGGGTCTTCCTGCGCGCGGACGACGACATCCACCGCCAGGTCACCGACGAGGTCGTCGTCGCCGCACTGGACCTGCCGTCCGACGCGGTCCGTGTCCGTGTCCGCGACGGCGTCGTCACCCTCGACGGCCGGGTCGAGACGCGCAGCCAGGTCCCCGAGCTCGTGCACGCCGTCTGGCGCGTCGACGGCGTGGTCGGCGTGGTGAACGACGTGGCCTTCCGCGTCGACGACTGCGCGGCACGCGCCCCTGCGGACCGACGCGGGCGTGCATGAGCGCGAGGGCGGGAGCGGGCGTGCGTGAGCCCGAGAGCAGAAGCAGGCGTGCATGAGCCCGAGAGCAGAAGCAGGCATACATGAGCGCGAGAGC
>NZ_JBEYWV010000046.1:0-58865 GCF_040644575.1 Streptomyces sp. NPDC046939 | reverse complement strand
GCAGAAGCAGGCATACATGAGCCCGAGAGCAGAAGCAGGCATACATGAGCCCGAGAGCAGAAGCAGGCATACATGAGCCCGAGAGCAGAAGCAGGCATACATGAGCCCGAGAGCAGAAGCAGGCGTGCATGAGCGCGAGAGCGCAAAGGCGGATGCGGCCGTCGCGGCCACTCGGCCGGATGGGGCCGACGGTCCCTGCCGGGCCGGGCCGGACGGTCGGGACTGAGGCCCTTCGGTGGCTGCCCCGGTTCCGCGATGCGCCGGAAGGTGGGAGGCAGGAGGGGCGCCGGATTCCCCTGGTGTCTCTCCGCCCCGAACCGCCGACGCTTGAGCACGGCGGTCCCTGACCACGGAGGCACACCACCATGACGCGACAGGACGTGCGGACCAAGGCCCACGCCGGAATCCACTCCCCCGAGGGCCGCGCCGGGACCAACTCCCCGTCCGACACCGCGGTCGCCGTGGACCGTCTGGTCACGGCCGGGCTCAAGGCCCTCGCCGACTACGAGGACCTCACCCAGGAACAGGTCGACCACATCGTCAAGAAGGCGTCCGTCGCCGCCCTGGACCAGCACACCGGACTCGCCCGCCTGGCGGTCGAGGAGACCGGGCGGGGCGTCTTCGAGGACAAGGCTGCCAAGAACATGTTCGCGTGCGAGCACGTCACGCACAGCATGGGCCCGATGAAGACCGTCGGCGTCATCGGCCGGGACGACGTCGAGGACATGCTCGAGATCGCCGAACCGGTGGGCGTGGTGGCGGCGGTCACCCCCGTCACCAACCCGACCTCCACCACGATCTTCAAGGCACTGATGGCGCTGAAGACCCGTAACCCGGTGGTCTTCGCGTTCCACCCCTCCGCCCAGCGGTGCAGCGCCGAAGCGGGCCGCGTCGTGCGGGACGCGGCCATCGCCGCCGGTGCGCCGGAGCACTGCGTGCAGTGGATCGAGACCCCGTCCGTCGAGGCCACCCGCACCCTCATGCACCACCCGGGCATCTCCCTGATCCTGGCCACCGGCGGCAACGCCATGGTCAAGGCCGCGTACTCGGCCGGCAAACCGGCCCTCGGCGTCGGGGCGGGCAACGTCCCGGCCTACGTCCACCACAGCGCCAAACTGCGCCGCGCCGTCAACGACCTGGTGCTGTCCAAGTCCTTCGACAACGGCATGATCTGCGCCTCCGAGCAGGCCGTCATCCTCGACACGGACATCTACGACCAGGCGCTCACCGAGTTCCGTGCCCTGCACGCCCACCTCGCCACCCCGCAGGAGAAGGCGAAGCTGGAGACCTTCCTCTTCCCCGCCACCGGCGGTTCGGGCGCCGGCTGCGAACCCAAGGTCAACGCTGCCGCCGTCGGTCAGAGCCCGGCATGGATCGCCGAGCAGGCCGGGTTCTCGGTGCCGGCAGACACCTCGGTCATCCTGGTCGAAGCAGATCGGGTCGGCCCGGACGAGCCGTTGACCCGCGAGAAGCTCTGCCCGGTCCTCGCCGTGCTGCGCGCCACCGACGAGCGCCACGGCTTCGACCTCGCCGCAGACATGGTCGCCTTCCACGGCCAGGGCCACAGCGCCGTCATCCACACCGAGGACGCGGCCGTGGCGGAGGCGTACGGCAAGCGGATGAAGACCGTACGGATCATCGTCAACTCCCCCTCCTCGCAAGGCGCGATCGGCGGCATCTACAACGGTCTGCTGCCCTCGCTCACCCTGGGCTGCGGCTCCTGGGGCAGCACCTCCGTCTCCAACAACGTCTCCGCCGCCCAACTCCTCAATGTCAAGCGGGTCTCCACCCGCCGCAACAACCTGCAGTGGTTCAAGGTCCCGTCGAAGATCTACTTCGAGCCGCAGGCCATCCGCTACCTGGCCGACATGCCCGGTGTCCACCGCGTCACCGTCGTCACCGACGCCACCATGACCCGCCTCGGCTTCGTCGACCGGATCACCCGCGTCCTGCGGCAGCGCCCCGACCCGGTCACCCTGCAGATCATCGACAACGTGCAGCCCGAGCCCAGCATCGACTCCGTGCAGCACGGCGCCGACCTCATGCGGGACTTCCGTCCCGACACGATCATCGCCCTCGGCGGCGGCTCCCCCATGGACGCCGCGAAGGTCATGTGGCTGCTGTACGAGCAGCCCGGCATCGACTTCGCCGACATGCGCCAGAAGTTCTCCGATATCCGCAAGCGCGCCTTCCGCTTCCCCACCCTGGGCAGGCTGGCCCGTCTGGTGTGCGTGCCCACCACCTCCGGGACCGGCGCGGAGGTCACTCCGTTCGCCGTCATCTCCGACCCGGCCACCGGCAAGAAGTACCCGCTCGCGGACTACGCCCTCACCCCCAGCGTCGCCATCGTGGACCCGCTGCTGACCACCGCGCTGCCGCCGGCCCTCGCCGCCGACAGCGGCTTCGACGCCCTCACCCACGCCATCGAGGCATACGTCTCCGTCTACGCCAACGACTTCACCGACGGCCTCGCCCTGCACGCCGTCCGGCTGATCTTCGAGAACATCGAGGCGGCGGTGAAGGACCGCGCGGGCGCGGCCGAGGCCCGGGAGAAGATGCACAACGCCGGCACCATCGCGGGCATGGCCTTCGGCAACGCCTTCCTCGGCATCGTCCACGCCATGTCCCACACCCTCGGCGCGACCTTCCACATCCCGCACGGCCGCACCAACGCGGTCCTGCTGCCGCACGTCATCCGCTACAACGGCACCGTTCCGACGAAGCTGACCGGCTGGCCCAAGTACGAGCACTACCGGGCCCCCGAACGCTTCCAGGACATCGCCCGCACCCTCGGACTGCCCGCGGCCACCGCGACCGAGGGCGTGGAATCCCTCGCCGCCGCCGTCGAGCGCCTGCGCGACGCCGTGGGCATCGAGCCGACGTTCCGAGCCCTCGGGGTCGACGAGCGCGCCTTCCTCGACGCCCTGCCCCAACAGGCCCTCAACGCCTACGAGGACCAGTGCGCGCCCGCCAACCCCCGCATGCCGATGCTGGACGACATGCAGGAACTCATGCGCACCGCGTACCACGGCTGACCCGGCGGTTTCGCCCCGCCCGACGTGCCGAAGGGGCCCCACGGGCCCCCTCGCATGGGCCACCGGGCCCTACTGCGCGGCGCGCACCTGCACTTGGCTGTCCGTATGACGTACGAGCACGCCCGCACCGGCCCGGTCCGCTCCGAGTACACCGTCGGCGACATGACCGTCCTGGAGCTCCGAGGGGACCTGGACATCGCCGTGACACCCGTGATCACGGCACGCCTGGACGCCCTGACCGCGGGCCCGCACCCCGACTTGGCCGTGGACCTGCGTGCGGTGACCTTCATGGACTGCGCCGCGCTGGCAGTGCTGTGCAGGGCACGCGCCCGGACCCGCGAGCGGCAGGGTCGGCTGCGCCTGATCTCCGACAGCGCCCGCGTACGCGCTCTTCTGCGCCACACCGGTCTGGCGAACACCTTCGAGGTCTGCGGGTCACTGACGGACACCCCGCGTCCCCCCGACGGCGGTTCCCGCTTTGCCGGGGCCGCGCTTGCCGCCCCTGACGACGGCAGGGCCCCGACAGCGGGCCCGGCATCCGCCACGTCCCAGACCCGTCGGCGCCCCCGGGCAGGCCGACGCCGTGCTCACGGACGTGCCACTAGTAACGCAGGCGGGCGTCCTGGGGAGAGCGACTGATGCCCCCAGGGTCCGTGCCCCGTCGGATACGACCGCGAAGCCGCCGTGCGCCGGCACCTCGCACCCCGGCTTGCGCAGCCGTTCAGTCTCCATCACCGCCCGAGGCAGTCTTGGTGAAGGAGTCGTGCCACGCAGCCTTGGCTCCCGAATCGCCGATGCGGTAGACGTCCACGACAGCTCCCACGGACACGACGAGCGCAAGCACCGCGACCGCGACGCGGACCGGCATCGCCGTCCTGCGCCCATTGTCCTCGGCCGAGGGCGTCGGTCCGGGCGTGGCGGCACCGCGGGCCACCCACCACGCGGCCACGGCCACCACGAACAGGCCGATCGCCCAGGGAAGAAGGCCGTCCCCGAGTTCGGCGTGGCGTCGTACGAGCGCATCACTGCTGACGTGCTTCTCCAGCCACTCCCCGGCATTCGTGGTCAACGGCACACCGGCGAGCGTGATCAGGGCGAGCAACGGCAGGGCCACGCCCATGCGTTGCGCGACTCTCCTCGAGACGGCGCTCGCCACGACGGCCAGCGCGGTCAGAGGAACGAGCACCACGACGAAATGCACGAGCAGGACGTGCGCGGGCAGGCCGTTGATCATGCTCACGAAAGCCTCCAGGAGTACCGGCCGGACGTGCGAGGCGTGTCAGCCTGGCACAGGAAGCTCTCAGCGACCTCTGAGTGCCCGCCCATGAGCTCAACGGTCGCCGGTGGGCAGGGCGGCGTGACAATCAGGCGTGGGGCACCACGGCGACGGGTGCCGCGCAGTGGTGCAGGACCGCCTGGGTGACCGGCCCGACGTGCCCGCCCAGCGGAACGCGCCGGTTCCTGCGCCCCACGACCACCAGTGATGCGTCGAGGGAGGCGTCGAGGAGCAGGTGCGCCGCGCCTTCCACCCGCGACTGCTCGCGCACCAGCACCTCGGGGAACTTGCCGCGCCATGGGTGGAGCAGTGCCGTGAGTTCTTCCCGGATCGACGTGACCCGTTGGGCGTTCAGCGTCCTGTCCAGGGCACCGTCGTAGCCGTAGTAGTACGGGGGCAGGGTCCAGCCGTGCACCACCCGCAGCGCGGCACGGCGCCGGGCCGCGGCCTCGAACGCGAACTGCAGCACGCTCGCCTCGGCGTGCCACAGGTCGAGGCCGAGCACCACGTCCCGGTACGGCGTGTCGACCGATCCGCGCCCGGTGGCGTCCGGCTGGTGTTCGGCCTGGGCGCTCTCCTCGGCTCGGACGAGAACGACAGGCACCGTGGACCGTGCGACGACGCCGTGCGCCACCGAGCCGACGACGAACCCGGTGAAGCCGCTCAGGCCGCGCGATCCGAGCACCAGGAGCTCCGCCTGCTCGCCGGCGGCCATGAGCGCGGGAACGGGTTCCTCGGCGATCTCGGCCGTACTCACGGCCAGTTCCGGGTGCCGGCGCCGTATCCCGGCCTCGACCTCGTCCAACAGCGCCTGCGCCCCCTTCTGTTCGGGGTCGCCTCCGTTGGGCGGGACGCTGATGCCGGCGAGCGGAGCATAGGTGTAGGGCTGCCACTTCCAGGCGTGCATCAGAAGCAGCGGCCGGTCTCGCAGCAGCGCTTCACGGGCGGCCCAGGCGGCCGCGGCCCGGCTTTCCGGGGTACCGTCGAGTCCTGCGATCACGGAACGAGTCATGGCCCAACCTCTTCGCGGTCCGGTGATTTCGGTTGTCCGGGGCACTGCTCAATGTCCCTGGCGCGCCCGGTGGTCGCGCCGGGCCCTGCGGCCCCCTCCATGGGGCCGGACGTCCCTCGTGACCCGGCTGGGCCTGCGTGTCGGACAAGCGCACCGGACGGCCGGGTCGTGTGCTGGACAGTGTCGACGGTCCGGGCAGCGGTTTCTCCGCCGACGGCTACGACTTCGCCGAGGTGTCGTACGTGTGCAGCGCCGACATCCGGGCGTGGTACTCGTCCTCGTCGATCTCCCCACGGGCGAACCGCTCCGCCAGCAGCATCTCGGGGGTCGGGCGGTCCGTCGGCCGCGAACCCCGTTCCGGCCCGGAGACGGCGCGCAGCGCCACGACGGCCACCATGAGGATCAGGGCCGCGATCAGCAGCGCGCTCAGTGACGCGGCGGTCACGTCCCAGCCGCTCATGTGTCGATATGCGTCATCACCGTGGAACATGAGGAGCCACCTCTCCGCGAGGTCACGCGAGCGACCGGCATGTGTTCTCGCAGTTCGAGCATCCCCCGAGAGGTCTTGAGCGCGCGAGTGCACCGATGGGTGGTACGAGGGGACATTCGGCCCCATGTGCCGTGCCGTCCGGCGCCCGACGATGACCGGACATCCCTTCACCATCCCGTGACGTCTGGAGGAGGCCATGCCGCGCAGCCCGCACATTGTCAGCGACGTGATGACGCACGCCGTCGTCGCTGTCGGCCGTGAAGCCACGTTCAAGGAGGTCGCCAAGGAACTGGAGCGGTGGAAGGTCAGCGCGCTGCCAGTCCTGGAGGGTGACGGCCGAGTGGTCGGCGTCGTCTCGGAGGCCGATCTGCTGGCCAAGGAGGAGTTCCGTGACGCCGATCCCGACCGGTCCACCCAACTGCGTCGCCTGCCCGACCTGGCCAAGGCCGGCGCGCTGACCGCGGCCGACCTGATGTCCGCACCGGCCGTCACCGTCCACCCGGACGCCACCCTCGCGCAGGCCGCCCGTGTGATGGCCCGGCGCAAGGTCAAGCGTCTGCCCGTCGTCGACGACGAGGACATTCTGCGAGGCATCGTCTCCCGGTCGGATCTGCTCAAGGTGTTCCTGCGCACGGACGAGGAGATCGCCGAAGAGGTGCGCCGCGAAGTCGTCGCATTCCTGTTCCGCGTCCCCGTCGAACCGATCCGGGTGGAGGTCAAGGACGGCATGGTGACCCTGACCGGTCGTGTCCGGGACAAGAGCCTGGAGCCGACGGCCACCCGTCTGATTCGCGCCGTCGAAGGCGTCGTGGACGTGCAGGTACACCTGTGGGAGACGGCGCGGCAGCCTGGCGAGGGGTGACGGTTCAGGTGAGGCCACAGGTCAGGCGATAGCCTCCCAGTCGTCCTCGGCGCCTATCGTCTCGGTCACCTCCCGGCAGCCGACAACGGTGAACGTGTCGGCCAGTCCGGTCAGTCTCAGCAGCCTGCTGAACGCCGCATCGTCGCTCACCAGGGTCAGACGCCTGCGGCGTTGCCGGCAGCGGTTGCGCAGCGCGCACAGCAAGGACAGGCCCGCGCAGTCGATGAACGACATGTGGCGCAGATCGACGTACACCTCGCCGGCCGCCTCGCCGACCAGCGTGAGCAGTGGGGCCGACATCTGTTGCCGTGCGAGGATGTCCAGTTCACCCCGGAGTGCGATCACCTGCCTCCCTCGCGATGTGCGGACGCGAAAGCCGAACGGGGCGTCTTCCTCGGCCACGGCTCCTCCTCCCGGTGCCTGAGCGGGCGGCGAGATGTGAGGGTGCCGAGACGTCCGAGACGTGGCGGGAGCAGCGATCCGGGCGTGGGCAGGGCCGCCCACATGACGCGCGGGTGCCCGCGCCATTGTCGTGCTCACCAGGGTCAAGGGTGAAGTCGATGTGCCAGGGATTTACCCTCGCGTGCGCCGGTCAAGCAACCTTCGCGGCGGGGAGAGAAGTTGTCCGGAACTTTGCGCTGAGAAGGCCGGTGCCCGTCGATGGGGAGGGTTCGCGGACGGCCCCGGCAACGTCGCCGAACAGCATGCCGTCAGGGCCGGTCGGCCCACCGCGTCGACCACCCGGGCGCGATGTACTGGACAGTGAAGGTATGCGGCGTTCGCCTTCATCGAAGGGAAGGAGGGCGAACCTCCATGAACACGTCTCGCTCCCTGCACCGCACCGCTCTCGTCTCCGCCGTACTGGCGGCCGGACTGCTCGCCACGGCGACCCTCACCGGCGACGCGGCGAAAGCCACGGCCCCCGGCCCGGTCGCCGTCACGTCCGGCCGCGGCGGTAGCCCGACATCCGCCGTTGACAGGGCCGCCGACTTCTACGGCACCTACATCGACGTGCTGCACGACTCCGGGCACGGGCGCCTCTCCGCTGCCCTGCGTGGGCACTACCTGACCGGGAACCTGCGGCACAACCTCGCGCGCTGGGAGGCCGCCCACCACGAGGACGGGGTACTGCGCGCCAAAGGTGTCCCCGTCCAGTGGTCCGTCGCCTACAACGACAGCGGCATGGGCCACTGCTGGAGCAGGGCCACCCTCACCTGGCAGGATTCCGGTGGCCGCACCCATCGCACACACCTGATGGTCCAGTCCGACCTGGCCACCGGCCTCGTCTCGGGCATCGAGACCGTCAAGTGACGGATGCGTCCCGCCACGCGAGCGGGGTGCCGTGCGCGGCGCTGTGGGGTGGAGGAGACGGCTCCGCTGGGCGACCGAGCGGATCGCAAGCCGCAGCGACGGCGGCGCCCCGGCCGTTCTGCGGGATGCTGGTACACGGGTGGTGCGCCGCACCGCTTCGCACCGCGGCAGAGCGCCGGTCCGGCCGCTGTCGTGCCGTTCGAGCTGTCCGATGAGGGTCTCGTGGCGAGGTGAATGCCATGCACAGCCGATTCGAAGCCGACCGGGGGCTCACCGCCCGTATGACGGTCACGATGTTCCTGCTCGGGCTGGTGTACGTGGCGTTCGTCGCCGCGCTGATCGTCCTTCTGAAGTCCGCGGTGCTGGTGGTCGTCATCGTGGCCGCGGCGCTGCTGGCGCAGTTCTGGTACTCCGACCGCATCGCCCTCTACGCGATGCGGGGACGCCTCGTCACGGCGGAGCAGCAGCCCCGGCTGCACGGCGTGATCGACCGGCTGTGCGCGACAGCCGACATGCCCAAACCCAGGGTGGCCGTGTCGGACATGCGCCTGCCCAACGCCTTCGCCACCGGGCGCAACGCCGATCACGCGGTGATCTGCGTGACCACTGGGCTCCTTGACCGTCTGGACACGGAGGAACTGGAGGGGGTTCTCGCCCACGAGCTGTCCCATGTCGCGCACCGCGACGTGGCGGTGATCACCATCGCCTCGTTCCTCGGAGTGATCGCCGGGCTCCTCGTCCGCTTCATGTTCTACTCCCAGCTCTTCGGAGGGCGCCAGCGCGATCAGAACACCGCTGCTCTGCTGGGGATCGTGATGGCGGTGTCCGCGGCCGTCTACGCCCTGAGCTTCCTGCTCATCCGTGCGCTGTCCCGGTACCGGGAACTGGCCGCCGACCGTGCCGGGGCCATGCTCACCGGCAGGCCCTCCGTCCTGGCCTCGGCCCTGACGAAGGTCAGCGGTGACGTCGCGCGCATCCCGGCCCGCGATCTGCGCACCGCCCAGGCGTTCAACGCGTTCTTCTTCACCCCGGCCCTGCGGTCCGGGCCTTCCGTCGCGGCGCTCTTCTCCACGCACCCCACCCTGGAGCGCCGCCTTGAGGCGCTCGAGCGGCTCTCCGCCGAGCTCGATGAGCCGGGCAAGCCCGGCCCGTCCTGACAGGGGCGTGATGCCGTGCGTCTCCTCGACATCCTTCTCGGCCGGAGCAAGCCCGCCGCACCCGATCTCGACCAGCTCTTCGGCCTGCCGTCGGCCGCGATCACCCTCCAGGCGGCCGTCGGTCACACACCGACGGGGCTCGGCTCCGTGTGCTTCGCCAGCACCGAGGGTGCCGCCTTCGCCGAGGTCCAGCGGGAGGTGCGGGCCTTGCTCGACGCCGACACGGAACGCGGTGACGTTCCGGTGGAGTTCAGCCGTGACGAGTACGGCTACTCGTGGCTGCTCTCCCGCCGTGGCCCCGACGACCTGCCTGCCCTCGTCAACGATCTGCACGCGGTGAACAGCGGCCTTCAGGACAGCGGGTTCGGCCCGCAACTGCTGTGTTCGCTGGTGACGTTCCGCGCCACCGGTGGGCCGGCCCCGCTCGCGCTCGTCTATCTGTACAAACGTGGCACCTTCTACCCGTTCGCCCCGACGACCGGGCACCGGCGCGACAACGCGCTGGAGCTGCGGGTGAGGGCCGCGCTCAGGGACGACCTGCGCATCGAGCCGGAATTGAGCCGCTGGTTCCCGGTGTGGGGCGCACCAGGACTGTGACACCCCGCTTATCTCCCAATATCCCAAGGAGGGGACATGACGAACCGCATCGATCAGCCGCGCAAGCTGGATCTCGTGGGCAACCCCGTCCGCCTCGGCGGTATCGGCACCGGCTTCGAGGCGACACTGCGCTACCGCGTGAGCGACGGGCACGACGAGGTCACCGGTGACTTCCACGTCGGCGGCGGAGGCGGTGAGCACGGCCAGTTCCAGGTTCAGGCCGATGTGGCCCGTGCGGCGTTCAAGTCCGACAGGCTCCTCGTGCAGGTCTTCGAGGTGAGCGCCAAGGACGGCAGCGAGATCCACGTCGTGACGGTGCCCGTGCTGTACGGGCCTCGCATCGTGCCCGGCTACTACGGCTACCGTGAGCACACGGTCGTCAAGGGCGACACTCTGGCGGCCCTGGCCAAGACCTACTACGGGGACGCCTCGTCGTATACGCGCATCGTCCGCGCCAATCCGGAGCAGATCACCGACCCCGACAAGATTCTGCCAGGCCAGGTACTGCGTATCCCCATCGGTTCGTGACCGCCCACGCCTCAGTACACCGAGGCCGGCCAGGTGCAGGCCACGGCCACGATGACGCCGACGTCGAGGAGTACGCCGACGGTGAGCCACGGGTCGAACCAGAGCGTCTTCAGTACGAGTCCTCCGGCGGCTCCGACGAGGGCCGCCGTGGGCCACCAGGTGCTGCCCGCCAACAGCCCCGCCCCGGCGACCGTGTAGACGACCGCGATGTACCAGGCGATCGACAGAGCGATGGCCCTGACCGGTTCCGGGGCGATGTGTACGGCGGTGAGGGCCCAGGAGTGGCCGGGGTCGAAGGGGGGCGATTCGCCGGGGCGGCGCGGCGCCGTCCAGACCCCTGGGTGCAGCAGACCGTGCACGATCAGGAAGACCGCCGAAAGAAACGTGATCATCTCAGCTCCTTCGCCCCACCGTTCCACCGTCCTTGCGGGGCCGCCTCCTCGCAGTGGTGCGGCGCCGCTCCGGTGAAGGCCGGTTGCAGCAGTAGCTCCACGAGGTCGTGGACGGTCGGGAAATGGCCCGGCGCTTTGGCTGCCATGACGGGTTCCTCCGCCCAGTCGTCTCGCTCGCCCCCCATGCTCGCGCCGCGGCCGGCCGGCGGCGAGTGCCCGAGCGGGCACGGGGCCGGTGTCGCACGGACCCGGCCGGCCGGGACGTTCGACCCCGTCCGCCGCCCTGTACGCCATCGTGGCCACGGTTCCCACGTCCGCCACCGCAGTTCAGGGCCGGTCGGCCCCTGGTCAGGGCTGGCTGCCTCCTGTCCGGGATCGGCCGCGGGCGCTGCACTGTAAGGAGAGGACGCAACTCCCCGCCGACACCGGCCGGTCGGGTGCTGGTCGGTACGTCGGCGGGACGGGGGAAAGGCGGTGTGCCATGCGCTTCGACGACCGCAGGGCAGCCGGACGACGGCTCACCTGGCATCTGCAATTCCTGCGCGGCCGGCATTCGGTCGTCCTGGGACTGTCCCGCGGCGGGGTGCCCGTCGCCTACGAGGTGGCCCAGGACCTCGGCGCGCCCCTCGACGTCCTCGCTGTACGCAAGCTGTGCGTGCCCTGGCAGCCTGAGCTGGGGTTCGGCGCGATCAGCGAGAACGGGGTCCGGGTCCTCAACGAGGAGGTGATCCTTCGGACGGGGCTGCCCTCGGTCACCCGCTCGGCCGTCGAGAAGGCCGAACGCCCGGAACTCGAGGCGCAGGTGCGCCGCTACCACGCGACGCGAGCCCCCGTCCCCCTCACCGGACGCCTGGCGGTGCTCGTGGACGACGGGCTGGCCACCGGCGCCACCGCGGAGGCGGCCTGCGCCGCCGCCCGTCGGCGGGGCGCGGTCGAGGTCGTCCTGGTGACACCCGTCGCACCGATGTCTGCCGTCGACCGCCTGCGCCCGCTGGTCGACGACCTCTACTGTCAGCAGGCCCTGCACCACCTCGGTTCGATCGGCGGGTGGTACGACGACTTCGCCCAGACCACGGACGCCGAAGTGCTGACCCTGCTCGGGCAGGCGACCCACGCGGCACCCGCGCCCCGGCTGACCGTCGCCTTCGAACCCGCACGGCCCAACAGGGAGGTCTCGGTGCCCACCACCGGAGAACTGCTGGCCGGTCACCTCTCGGTGCCCGACGCCGCTGAGATGGTGGTCGTGTTCGCCCTGGCCGGCAGCAGCGGCAGGAACAACCCCCGCAATCAGTTCCTCGCAGCCGCCCTCAACCGGTCCGGCATCGGCACGCTGCTGCTCGACCTGCTCACGGAGAAGGAGGAACGGGAGCGCGGCGCTGTCCTCGACGTCGGCCTGCTCTCGCGGCGACTGCACGAGGCCTCCTTGTGGCTCCGTCATGAAGCCGCCCTGCCTCTCGCCTACTTCGGTGCCGGGAGCGGAGCCGCCGCCGCCCTGGAGGCGGCCTCGTACCCTGACGCCGACGTCCTCTCGGTCGTCGCGCGCAGCGGTCGCCCCGAGTTGGCCGACCACGAGAAGCTGGCGCGGGTGCGTGCTCCGGTCCTGTTCGTCGTGGGCGGCCGGGATCATGAGGCGCTGCGCGCCTGCCGTCTCGCGACCGACATGCTGCACGGCGAGTGCGGGCTCGCCGTGGTGCCGGGCGCCTCGCACCTGTTCACGGAGCCGGACACGCTCACGGCCGCCGCCGAGCTGGCCGAGGACTGGTTCGCCGCGCATCTCGGCCGGCCCGTCCTGGCGGCTCTGCCGCAGCGCTCGGCGTGACTGAACGCGGCGCCGCCTTGCCGCCATGACCGCGTCGACATGCCGGTCAACTGGTCCTTGCTGTGCGGCAGCATGCCGGCCCGCCTCTGCTTCGGAAACGGGACAACGGGCGCGCCGCGCCGTCGAGCGGCCCGCCGCACGCGCGTCGCCGGGGGCCGGACGGCCCGTCGCGCGGGACATTCGTCCCTCGACCGGTCACCGGCGGGTGGGCACGCTGGCACGAGGACACCGCCGCGAAGACAGGGTGAGCATCATGGCTGCCAAAGAGTGGACCGTTCGCATCAACATCACCGAGGAAGGCGACGAGACCCGTGCCCGCGCCGTGCTCACCGCGCCGGGCTCGTCGATGACGCTCTTCGGCCGGGGTGCGGCCCGGCGCAACCCGATCGACCGGCCGGTCCCCGAGATCGGCGACGAACTCGCGGTCAGCCGCGCTCTCGCAGACCTGGCACAGCGCGTGCACGGAGTGGCGACGGACGACTTCGTGGAGCTGGCCGGGCCCGTCGACCCGGCGTGACGGAGGCCGGTCCCATGACGGTCCTGGTCGCCTGCGCGAGCGAGCACGGCTCCACCCGGGACGTCTCCGAACGCCTCGCCGCCCGGCTGTGGCAGCGCGGGCTGGCCGTGGACCTGGCGGCGCTCGGCGACGATCCGGACCCCGCGCGGTACCGCGCGCTCGTGCTCGGCAGCGCCGTGCACGACGGCGCCTGGCTGCCCGAGGCGGCCGACTACGTCCGGCGTCGGCAAACGGAGTTGGCCACCCGCCCGGTGTGGATGTTCAGCGTCGGCATGACCGCCGCGCTCCCCCTCCCGCTGCGCATGCTGGCGCTTCGCACGGAGCAGCCCGCGATCAGCCGCGTCGTCGAGTCCGTGGCGCCACGGGGCCACCGTCGCCTCTCCGGCGTGATCAGGCCGGACCATCTCGACCGGCGGGGCCGGATCGTCTTCCGGCTCCTCGGCTGCCGCTACGGGGACCACCGCGACTGGGCCGAGATCGACGCGTGGGCGGACGGTGTCGCCACGGCACTCGGCGCATAGTTCCGTGGCGCGCGTGGAGGGCGAGCGGCTCACCAGTCGGTGGTCAGTAGAGCGAGGCGGGCCAGCACAAGGCCACGGCCACGACGACCGCCACGTCGATCAGCATGCCCGGCGTCAGCCAACGGTTGAACCAGAAGCCCTTGAGCGCGATCCCCACGACGGCCGCACCCACGGCCCCCGTCGGCCAGTCGGTGAGTCCCGCGAGGACCGCCGAGCCCGCGATGGCGTAGAGCGCCGCGGTGGTGCAGGCGAGCAGTACGGCGGCGGCCCCCGCGCGGGCCTGTGGCAGCCCCACGGCGTCCAGCACCCAGGAGTGGCGCGGGTCGAAGGGCCCGGCCGGCCGGGCCCGGGGCAGCCACACCGGCAGGTGGGCGATCCCGTGCAGGATGAAGGCGGCGGCGATGAACGCACCGGCCACGGCGGGCCCCTCTCTCCGACGCTCGTGGGCGAGGCCGTTCACGACGACCCCGCTGTCAGCGTCGTACTCCGTCTGCCCTCTCCGACAGGGCCGGGCGGACCGCTCGCGGGGGTCTCACGTCCCCTCCCCCACCATGCCGGCGGGCTGCGACGATCGATACAGGAGCCGGTACACCTCCCGGACCGCGCTCGCGGCCCGGCCCGTGACCACCACATCTCGGGAGGCGAAGATCATGATGAAGCCGATCGTCGTTGGGCTCGACGGTTCCCGGCAGAGTCAGGCCGCGGCCGACTGGGGCGCCCGCACGGCTCTGCGCCGCGGACTGCCTCTGCGTCTCGTGCACGCCTGGCAGGGATCGACCGGACCGGTCGGGGCAGAGACTGTGCCACCCGACTGCACCGTGCCGCAGTACTGGGCGCGGCGGGTGCTGCGGGCGGCGATGGACCGGCTCAGCGAGCGCCACCCGCAGCTCTACATCAGCGCGGAGCAGATTCCGCGGCCGCCCCGTGAAGCCCTGCTGGCGGAGGCCGAGAGCGCCGAGCTGCTGGTCATCGGCAACGAGGGTCTCAGCAGCGTCGGGGCCCTGTTCTCCGCTTCCGTCGCCCTCGCGATCGTCGCCCATTCGCCCCTCCCGGTCGTCCTGGTCCGGGCCGGCTTCACGGCCGCGGACGAGCGCCGGCGCGACGGCGCCGGGACCCCCTCCGCGGACGCTCCTTTCCGTGACGTCGTCGCGGCCGTGGATCTGCGCGAGTCCTGCGACGGAGTGCTGGCGTTCGCGTTCGACGAGGCCGCGCGTCGTGGAACGGTGCTGCGCGCCGAGCACATCTGGCACCCCTCGATCCACACCCCGCACACGTCGGTCCCCCGCGCCCACGCCGAGGCGCAGGAGGCCGGGGAGGCCGCACTCACGGACCTGTTGCGGCCGTGGCAGGAGAAGTACCCGACGGTGCCGGTGCGCGCGGCGGTCGTGCGGGCCCGCACCTCCCACGAGATCGTCCACACCGCTGAAGGCGCGGGGCTGCTGGTGGTGGGGCGCAGGCCACGCCATACGGGCCTCGGCCCGCACACCGGTCCGGTCACCCACGCCGTGATCCATCATGTCGCCTGCCCCGTCGCCGTCGTACCGCACGACTGAGGAGCGGGCGCCGACGCAGCAGAACAGGCGGTACCGCCATGCTTCGGACACAGGCCCGTCGCGAGAGCGCGGGACACGCGGTGAGTCACCTCGTGCGCGCGGCGGTCACCGCGCCCTCCCTGCACAACTCGCAGCCGTGGTTCTTCACCGGCGACGCGACCGGCATCGACCTGTTCGCGGACGCCACGCGCCGCATCCCGCTCGCCGACCCTGTCGGCCGGGAACTCGTCATCAGTTGCGGCGCGGCGCTGTTCAACATCCGTCTGGCCATGCGGCACCTGGGCTTCAGGCCGGTCGTCCGCCCCTGCCCGAGCCCGTGGAACCGCGCACACCTGGCCCGGATCGAATGGGGGCCCTACGAGGAGCCGGGGCACCTGGAGGAGGCGATGCATCGCGCGACCCGGGACCGGCACACGCATCGCGGACCGTTCCTTGCGGCACCGCTGCGCCCGCAACTGGCCGACGAGATGCGGGAGCAGGCGCACGCCGAAGGCGCCGGACTGCAGAGCGTCGAGACCGGGAGGCCATGCACGCGCATCGCCGATCTCGTCCGTGCGGCGGAGGACGTGCAGCGCGCCGACCCGGCCCGCCGCGCCGAACTGAGGCGCCGGAGCCAGGAGTACAACGGTGCGCGCCTCGACGGTGTGCCGCTGGCGTCGTGCTCGTACCATCCCGACTGTGTCTCGCTCGCGGGGCGCGACTTCGTCGGTCTGACCTCCGCCCTGCCCGCCCCGCCCGCGTTCTGGCCGTCGAGGACGGGGCTCGTCGCCGTCCTCACCACAGGGCGGGACACCCGCCTGGACTGGCTCGCCGCCGGGCAGGCCCTCCAGCGCGTCCTGCTGTACGCCACCGTGAACGGGGTCGCCGTCGCCCTCCACACCCAGCCGCTCGAACTGCCGCGGCTGCGCGCCGAGGTGCGTGCGGCCCTGTTGTTCGGGCAGTTCCCGCAGGTGATCCTCCGCTTCGGTCACGCCGAGCCCGGTGTGCCGACGCCGCGGCGCGCCGTCGCCGACGTACTGCGGCCATGAGCCGAGGGCGGGGCGCACCGGCGTGCGCCCCGCCTTCTCACTTGCTCACTTGCCGTCACGCGTCGTCAGGACGTCTCCCGCCGAACCGGGACCGTCCGTGTACCGGCCTTCTCGGTCTTGGCCAGCGGGACGGTCACCGTGAGGATGCCGTCCTTGTAGTCGGCGCTCGCCTGGTCCCCCAGGGCCCCCACCGGAAGCCTCAGGGCACGGGCGAAGGCACCGTAGACGAACTCGGTGTGGTGTTTGTGGGCGGTCTCCTCACCCCGCTCGGCCCGCAGCGTCAGGACATCACCGGTGACACTGATCTCGATGTCCTTCTCGGCGTCCACTCGACCCTGATGCCGTACAGTCCTGCACCACTGCGGTGCGCCGGGACGCCCCCGAAACCCTCGATCAGGTCGGGCAGCACCGGCGGCCGCCACTCCAACATGCCGGCCATCTCGCCTCTCCTTTCCAGAGGTGGCTCGATCAGTACCGCCTTCAGCGTGCTGCGCCCGCGCGCGCATCGCCTAGGGCCCCTTCGGGCCGCTCACGGGCCGTACCGCCCTGACGCGGACCCGCCCGGCGTGGCACGGTGAGAATCGGGGAGCCGCTTCCGCTCCCCCGGGCTGGACCGAGAGGCGGTGCGGACCATGGCGCTTCCCCTGGTGGTCGGGGTCGACGGATCCGAGGCGAGTCTGCGCGCGGTGAACTGGGCAGTCGAGGAGGCGGCACTGCGCGCGTGCGAACTGCGCATCGTGTACGCCTCGCTCTGGGAACCGTACGAAGGCGCCGATCCGGCGGTCGCTCCCGGCCGGTCCGACCGGAGCGGCACGGAGGAGCGGATACTGCGAAGCGCCGTCGTCCGGGCGGCAGCCCACGGCCTGGAGGTCAAGACCTCCACGCACGCCGCGGCCGAGGAACCCGAGGATCTGCTGCTGCGCGAGGCTCGCAACGCGACCGCCCTGATCACGGGGCGCAGGGGCCGCGGTCCCGTGCGGGAACTGCTGCTCGGTTCGGTGAGCCTGGCGGTGGCCGCGCGTGCGCCGTGCCCGGTGATCGTGGTGCGCGGCAGCGCGGCCGGCCGCGACGGCACACACGAGCGCATCCTGCTCGGCGTGGGTGACGCCGCGTCGTCGGGGGCCGCCGCCCGCTTCGCGTTCGCGGAGGCGTCGGCCCGCCGGTGCGTCCTTGACGCGGTCCGTTCCTGGCGTGTCCCCGCGCACGCGGGCGCCGACCACCCGCTGCTCACCAGGGAATCCGCGTCCGCGCACGAGCAACGGGCGCGGGCGCTGCTGACCGAGGCCCTGCGTGCTCCGGCGAAGCTCCATCCCGAGGTGCGGGTCCGTCCGGTCGCCGTGGAGGGGCTCGCCCGCCGCATCCTCATCGACCGCTCAGCCGCAGCCGACCTCCTGATCGTCGGAGCGCGCAGGCGCCACGGCCACCTCGGCCTGCAGGTGGGGCGGGTCGGGCACGCCGTACTGCACCACGCGGACTGCCCGGTCGCCGTGGTGCCGCAGCACGGAACGTGAGGAGAGACGATCACGACGGTGGCCGCCGCGGGACTTCGATGAGGCCGCCACCGTCAGCGCAGACGCCGCAGGTACGGGTCCTGGGGACGGGCCGGTGCCAGCCTGATCCGGGCGTCGAGCGCGGTGACCCCGCCGCCCCAGGCGAGCACCGGGTTCAGGTCCGCCTCGGCCAGTTGCGGGAGATCGCTCGCCATCCGCGAGAGGCGCAGCAGGAGTTGTTCCAGTCCTTCGAGGTCGACGGGGCCCTCGCCGCCGTGCCCGAACAGCAGTGGGGCGCAACGCGGCGCGGTGATCAGGTCGTGCACGTCGTGGTCGGTGAGCGGGGCGAGCCGGGCCGCGTGGTCGGCGAGGACCTCGGTGGCGGTACCGCCGAGCCCGAACAGGACGAGCGGGCCGAACACCGCGTCCTGGACGACGCCCGCGACCAGCTCGATGCCGCGCCGGGCGAGCGGCTGCACGATCGCCCCGGTCATCAGTCCGGCGAAGCGTGTCTCCAGGTCCCGGTACGCGGCCCGTACCTGGGAGTCGCCCCGCAGGTCGAGGTGGAGGGCGTGCTCCTGGCTCTTGTGCAGCAGCCCCGGCCAGTAGGCCTTGAGGACGACGAGTCCGTCGGGGCCGCGCAGCCGCTCGGCGGCGAGGACCGCGTCGTCCTCGGACGTGGCCCAGGCCCAGGGCAGTTGCGGGATGCCGTAGCAGTCGAGGAGCGCGGCGCACCTGACCGGGTCGAGCCACCCTCCGTCCTCGTGGGCGGCGAGGTAGGTGTCGACGACTTCCTTGGCGCGGCCGGGGTCGGTGTCGGCGACGACGGGGACCGTACCGGCCGGGCGGGCCAGCCACCGGCCGCGGGTGACCGCGTGCGCCAGGGAGCGCGCCGCCGCCTGGGGGTCGGCGTAGGCGGGGAGCAGCCCGTCGTCGGCGGGGAGCAGCCGGACGGGCTCCGCCTGGTCGAGCAGGACCGCGGCGAGCGTGCGGTGGTGCCGGAAGCCGTGGTCGCGGGTGAGGGACCGGACGAGATCGTCGCCGGTCGCCACGGAGACGGCGGTCGGCACCAGCGCCACCAGGATCGCGTCCACGGCGGGGGACGCGGCGAGTATGTCGAGGCAAGTCCGCAGTTCTCCCTCGGAGACGGCCGCGGTGGCGTCGACCGGGTTGGTGACGGCGGCTCCCGCGGGCAGGACGGACAGCAGCCTGTCGACGAGTTCACCGCCCAGCTCGGGCACGGTGAGCCCGGCCTCGGCGCAGGCGTCGGCGGCGAGGACACCGGCGCCGCCCGCGTTGGTGACGACGGCGACCCGGTCGCCGGACGGCAGTGGCTGCGCGTGCAGCAGGGCGGCGGCGCCGAGGAGTTCCGGGATGGTGCGGGTCGCGGTGACACCGGCCTGGAGGAAGAGGGCCTGGCGCGTCATGGTGCGGGTGGCCGCGGCGGCCGAGTGGGAGGCCGCCGCCCTGCGGCCGGCCTCGGTGCGTCCCGCGTCGACGGTAAGGACGGGCATGCGCCGGGTGACGCGGCGCGCGGTGTGCGAGAACGCGCGCGGGTTGCCGAAGGACTCCAGGTGCAGCAGCGCCAGGTCGGTGCGTCCGTCGCTCTCCCACCACTGGAGCAGGTCGTTGCCGCTGACGTCGTACTTGTCGCCCAGGGAGACGAAGGTGGAGACGCCGATGCCGAGGCGTGCCAGGCCGCCGAGGAGGGCGATGCCGACGCCGCCGGACTGCACGGCGACCCCCGCTGTGCCGGGCCGCGGGTGGGCGGCGGTGAAGGTGGCGTCGAGGCGCAGGTCCTCGTCCGTGTTGGCGAGGCCGAGGCAGTTGGGGCCCACGCACCGCATGCCGTAGGTCCGGCACGTCTCGAGGAGCGTGGCCGCCTGGGTGGCGTCGAGCCCGGCGGTGACGACGAGCAGGGCCCGGACGCCCGCCTTCCCGCAGTCCGTGGCGACGGCGCCGACCTGGGCGGCGGGCACCGCGACGACCACGAGGTCCGGGACCTGGGGCAGCGCGCTCACGGTGGGGGCGGCGCGTACCCCGAGTACGGACGCCGCCTGCGGATGAACGACGTACAGGCTTCCCGTGTAGTTGCCGGTGCGCAGGTTGTGCAGGAGGGCCCGGCCGACCGAGCCGGGCTTGCGGCCCGCGCCCGCCACGGCCACCGAACGCGGCCGCAGGACCGGTATCAGACTCGCCACGTCGGCGGCGCGTCCGCGCTCCTCCACGGCCGTCAGGTAGTCGTCACTTGGCGCGAGTTGTACGGTGCAGTGCACCTCGGGTCCGTCGAACCGTCGGGCCGTGCGCAGGCCGAGGTCGGCGAAGACCTTGAGCATCTCGTGGTTCTCCGCCAGGGCGTCCGCGGTGAAGGCGCTGATGTCGTCCTGGCGTGCCGCGGACGCCAGGTGTTCGAGGAGCAGGGTGCCCACGCCGCGGTGGTGCCAGGCGTCCGACACGGCGAGGGCGATCTCCGCGAGATCCTTGTCCGCCGTCCGCTCGTACTCGGCCACGCCGATCAGCCGTCCCTCGGCCTCCGCAAGGAGCCCGTGGTAGCCGGGCCGGGCCGCCTTGCACATGCGGTCCGCCGCCATCCGCGCCGAGGAGCGGCTCAGTCCGAAGAAGCGCAGCCGCAGGTTCTCGGCCGACATCTCCTCGTAGAACGTCCGCACCGCGTCGTGGTCCGCGTCGGTCGCCGCACGGATGCGTACGGTCGTGCCGTCCGCGAGCAGCGCGTGCCGTGCCTCGTTCATGGCCTCTCCCCTGTCTCCCCTGTCCTTCATGTCCGACCGCTCCGATCCCTCGGGCCTCATTCGATGCTCAAGATGTCCTTGACGGGCCGCCGCGGGGTCATCGGCCCCCTCGGTCCGTGGCCGAGCCGCAGGACCATCTGGACGTGCCCGATGTCCGACAGGGGGTCACGGGCGAGGCTGCGCAGGTCCGGCCACTCCAGCGGGTGCGAGGTCAGCGAGGCGACGAGGTCGTTGCGGGTGGCGACGAGCAGGACGCGTTGCAGGGCCTGCCCGGCGCGCAGCCAGTCCGGGGGCGTGTCCCGTTCCGTGCCGAGCAGCGCCAGCCGGGGCGCGCTCTCGAAGACCTGGGCGTCGCGGCCGCCGACCGGGCGTCGTCCGGCGAAGTCCCGTACCAGTGCGTCGCCGTCCCGCGCCCGTGGTCCGAAGGCGTAGCCGGGAACGCCCTCGGCCGTCGCGTCGGCGTCGTCCCCGACACGGGTCCAGCGCTCGACGTCGCCCATGCGGCCGGGGTCCGGCAGGTCCCGGTCCTCGGCGTCCCGTACGAGGTCCCGCAGCAGTTCGCTGTGCCAGGGGTCGGCGAAGAGCAGCCGGGAGTGCTCGAGTCGGGCCGCGTCCAGGAGCGCGGCCCGTACCTCCTCGGGCAGAGCGGTCTCAGCGAAGGGCCAGCGGCTGGTGTGCCGTTGAGCGATCGCGGGATACAGCTCCGCCATGCGGGGGAGCTCGTCGGGCGGGGCGGGCACGCCGAACCGCACCGTGGCCAGCAGCAGCCGGTCCCCGGGGTCGGGCAGCAGACGCACGCGGGGGCTCAGGCCGAGGTGGGCGGCCGCGACCCGCACGTTGAACAGGGCGGCTCCGCACCCCAGGTGCACTCCCCGGAGGTCGGGATCGGTGACCGGCATGGCCCGTGCCGGGTCGGCGCGGAGCGTCAGCGTCCGGCTGCCGGTGTCGAAGTGGAACCGCCACGGCTGGGCGTTGTGCATGGACGGCGCCTTCGCGGCGTCCCGGACGATCTCGGCCAGGGCCTCCCTGTTCAGAACTGACGCGGGCATGGCCGCCTCCTCTTCGCTCGCCCGGGTTTCACCGGCTGTCGTCTCCGCCGGTCGGGCCGGGCGCCGCCCACCCCGCCGTCGGGGAACACGTCCACGTGCCCGTACTGCACAGGCGTGCTCATCACGGGTCTTCCTTCCTTCGCGACGTCACGCGACGTCACGTGACGTCAGGGATGGGGTACGACGGCGACGGGGCAGCGGGCGTGATGCATCAGCGCGTGGGTGACGGGTCCGTTGTGCCGGCCGAGCACGTGGCCCTCGTGGGCGTGCCGTCCGACCACGACGAGTCCGGCCTCCCCGGCGGCGCCGAGCAGCGACGTCGCCGGACGCCCCTCGACCACCGTCCCGACCACCTCGACCCCGGGGAACTTGTCGCGCCACGGCCTCAGCACCGCGTCCTGGAAACCGCGCCACTCCTCCCCGCGCCGCGGCCCTTCGGCGAGAGCGAGTTCGCCCGGGCCGAGTGTGTACAGGGCGGGGCTCCGCCAGGCGGACAGCACCCGCAGGCGGGCGCCCCTCAACCGTGCGGCGGCGAAGGCGAAGTCGAGCACTTCGTCACAGGGATCGGCGAGATCGAGCCCGAGGACGACGGTCGCCCCCCGCGACGAGGCAGGGCTCTCGTCGAGCACGCCGGTGCTCACCAGCACGACGGGTACGGGCGATGCCGCGGCCACGTTCTGCGCCACCGACCCCACCACGATCCCGGTGACCGTCGCGAGCCCGCGCGATCCGAGCACCAGGATCCCGGCCTCCTTCGCGGCGCCCAGCAAGGCGGCCGACGCGGGTCCCTCCAGCGCGTCGGCCGTCAGCGGCACCCGCGGACAGACAGCACGTACGCGGCTCTCCCCCTCGTCCAGCATCCGGCGCGCCCGCACCCTCTGCGCGGCCCCGGCCGCCGTGACGCCGGCGGGCACGTCGGACGGCGGGTGCGGGTTCCAGTTCCAGGCGTGCACGAGCCGCAGGGGCAGATCACGCAGCTCCGCCTCCCGCGCGGCCCACTCGACGGCGGCGAGGCTCTCGGCGGATCCGTCGACTCCGGCCACTACAGGTCGCTCCATGACGCTGCCTTCCGTGCGGTCTCCTGCGCCGTCCCGCCTCATGGTCGCGTGAGCGGCGAGCGGCGAGCAGGGGCCGCCGGACCTTGGATGAGGACCATCCGGCCCCTGCCGCACACAACCGACCGCCCCGAACCCTGGTGCCAGAGCCCTTGGCGGAGGAGGCCGGTGGTGGACAGGGTGGACAAAGCCGCGTACGAGAAGGAGCTGTACCGGCTCCAGACCGAGCTGGTGAAGCTCCAGAGCTGGGTGAAGGCCGAGAACGCCCGCCTGGTCGTGGTCTTCGAGGGACGTGACGCCGCGGGCAAGGGCGGCACGATCAAGCGCGTGGCCGAGCATCTCAATCCCCGCTTCGCCCGCATCGTCGCCCTGCCCGCGCCGACGGAGCGCGAGCGTTCGCAGTGGTACTTCCAGCGGTACGTGGAGCAGTTGCCGGCGGCCGGGGAGACCGTCCTGTTCGACCGCAGCTGGTACAACCGGGCGGGCGTGGAGCACGTGATGGGTTTCTGCACCCCCACCGAGCACCGCCGCTTCCTCCAGCAGTGCCCGATCTTCGAGCGGCTGCTCGTGGACGACGGCGTCCTGTTGCGCAAGTACTGGTTCTCGGTCAGCGATGCCGTGCAGGAACAACGCTTCCACCGTCGTCTGAACGACCCGACCCGGCGCTGGAAGCTCTCCGCGCTCGACATGGAGTCCATCACGCGCTGGGAGGCGTACTCGCGGGCCAAGGACGAGATGCTGGTCCACACCGACATCCCGGAGGCGCCCTGGTACATCGTCGAGAGCGACGACAAGCACAGCGCGCGCCTCAACATGATCGCGCATCTGCTCTCGACGGTCCCGTACCGGGACATCCCGCCGCCCGGACTCGCCCTGCCGAAGCGGCCGGCCTCCTCGGGCTACCAACGCCCGCCGCGCGACCTGCAGACCTACGTCCCCGATCACGCGGCCCGGCTGCGGTGAGGGTCACGGTCCTTTCGGTGCGCCCTGCCGCCGGGACAGCAGACCGCGCCGCTTCGGTCGCCGGATGCGACTGCCGACCTGGCGGGACCAGGCCGAGATCTGCTCGAAGTCGCGGAAGTCCCCGTAGTGCTCGGGCCGCAGATATCTGTCGGCGAGCCAGTTGCCGCTGCCCGGCCGCAGGCAGCCGCCGAACGTGATGTGCTCGCGTCCGTTGAGTCTGATCATGAGCTGGTGCACCGTCGGGACGGGCGGGATGGCCGACTTGCTCGCCGAGTCGTCGAGGGGTCCGCTGCTGAACAGCCACAGCGGCCGCTGACGGAGCGCGGCACCCTCCGTCTTGGCGAAGCGGTGGGCCGCTTTGAGCCAGCGTGACTCGTACAGCGGGCTGCCGAGCACCACCGCGTCGTACGCCTGCACGTCGACGACATCGTCGACCAGCAGCATCTCGGCCACGTGTCCCGTGCCGTGCAGCACTTATGTGATCGTGCGGGCGATCTCCGCCGTGGACCAGTTCTTCGTCGCGTAGGCGACGAGCACCCTGCTCCCCATACCTGTTGCCTTCCTCGGGACGTGCGGCTCAGAACCGATGCTCCGCGTCATGACAGGTCGGGCAGGTCAGACGGCGGGCGGGCTGTCTGGACGTGGAGAGCCCCATGCCCTCCTGCCGGTGTATCTCCTGGGTCGACACCTTGAGGTGATCGGGACAGAGCGCGGCGCCGCACGTTCGGCAGACGGCCACGGCGGCGGTCGGCGTCCCGGCTTGGTGGCAGTCGTAGCAGTTCATCCTTCTCCGCACCTTCTGTGCTGGGGATGCCGGGCACGCTAGCCCTCCCGCCCGGCCCTGCACAGGCGACAGTCGGCCTCATCTCCCGCGCCGGCGACGACGGCTGTGGGGCCGGTCGGGCCGTTTCGGGGACCAGCGGCCCCTGCTCGCATCGGCAGAACTTCAGCAGGTTGGTGACGACCGGTTCCGGCCCACATTCCACGCCCGGAGGCGTGCATGCCCCAGAACACCGCACCTCCCGCGCCCGTCCTGTCCGACGACGAACTGCGCACCCTGGACGCCCACTGGCGGGCCGCCAACTATCTGGCGGCCGGACAGATCTACCTCATGTCCAACCCGCTGCTGACCGAGCCCCTCGCACCCGAGCACGTCAAACCGCGCCTGCTGGGCCACTGGGGCACCTCCCCGGGCCTCAACCTCGTCCACACCCATCTGAACCGGATCATCAAGAAGCGCGACGTCGCGGCCTTGTGCGTGTGGGGCCCGGGCCACGGCGGCCCCTCCGTCCTCGCCAACTCCTGGCTGGAGGGCACCTACTCGGAGACCTATCCGGACGTGAGCCGGGACGCGGCGGGCATGGCCCGCCTGTTCCGCCAGTTCTCCTTTCCCGGCGGCGTCCCCAGCCACGTCGCCCCGGAGACCCCGGGCTCCGTCCACGAGGGCGGCGAACTCGGCTACTCACTCGCCCACGCCTACGGTGCCGCCCTGGACAACCCCGGGCTGCTGGTCGCCTGCGTCGTCGGCGACGGGGAGGCCGAGACCGGTCCGCTGGCCGCCTCCTGGCACGCCAACAAGCTTCTGGACCCCGTTCACGACGGCGCCGTCCTGCCGATCCTGCACCTCAACGGCTACAAGATCGCCAATCCGACCGTGCTCGCACGGATCCCGGAACCGGAACTCGACGCCCTGCTGCGCGGATACGGCCACGACCCCCTGCACGTCACGGGGGACGACCCGGTGGCCGTACACCGGGCCATGGCCGCCGCCCTCGACCGCTGCGTCGACCGCATCGCGGCCATCCAGAGCGCCGCACGCGCCGGTGGAGGCCACCCGCGCGAACCCTGGCCCATGATCGTGCTCCGGACGCCGAAGGGCTGGACGGGGCCCGCGGCCGTGGACGGAGTACCCGTCGAAGGCACCTGGCGCGCGCATCAGGTGCCCCTCGGCCAGGTGCGCGAGAACCCCGGTCACCTGAGGCTTCTGGAGAGCTGGCTGCGCTCCTACCGGCCGCACGAACTCTTCGACGAACACGGCAGGCCCACCGCCGACGTCCTCGCCTGCGTCCCCGAAGGAACCCGCCGCCTGGGCGCCACCCCGCACGCCAACGGCGGCCTGCTCCTGCGCGACCTCCCCCTCCCGGCGATCGAGCGGTTCGCGGTCCCCGTCGACAAACCCGGACAGACCCTGCACGAACCCACCCGCGTCCTGGGAGGGTTCATCGAGCACGTCATGCGCGACACCGCCGACCGCCGGGACTTCCGCCTCTTCGGCCCGGACGAGACCGCCTCCAACCGGCTCGGCGCCGTCTTCGACGCGAGCGGCAAGGCATGGCAGGCCACGACAGTGAGCACGGACGAACATCTCGACCCCCACGGCCGCGTCATGGAGATCCTGTCCGAACACCTCTGCCAGGGCTGGCTGGAGGGCTATCTGCTGACCGGCCGCCACGGGCTGTTCTCCTGCTACGAAGCGTTCGTCCACATCGTCGACTCGATGGCCAACCAGCACATCAAGTGGCTCAAGACCTCCCGGCAGCTGACCTGGCGCGCGCCGATCGCCTCCCTCACCTACCTCCTCACCTCACACGTGTGGCGCCAGGACCAGAACGGGTTCTCCCACCAGGACCCCGGCTTCGTCGACCACATCCTGAACAAGTGCCCCGAGGTCGTCCGCGTCTACCTGCCGCCGGACGCCAACACCCTGCTCTCCGTCGCCGACCACGCCCTGCGCAGCAGGGACTATGTGAACGTCGTCGTCGCGGGCAAGCAGCCCTGCTTCGACTGGTTGTCGGTGGACCAGGCCAGGGTCCACTGCGCGCGTGGCGCGGGGATCTGGGACTGGGCCGGAACCGCGACGGACCGGGAACCCGACATCGTCCTCGCCTGCGCGGGTGACGTACCCACGCAGGAAGTGCTCGCCGCGGCCCAGATACTGCGGCACCGGCTGCCCGAACTCGCCGTCCGGGTGGTCAACGTCGTCGACATCGCCCGCCTGATGCCGAGGGAGGAACATCCGCACGGCATGACCGACTTCGAGTACGACGGCCTGTTCACGACCGACAAGCCCGTCGTCTTCGCGTACCACGGGTACCCGTGGCTGATCCACCGCCTCGCCTACCGCCGCACCGGCCACCACCACCTGCACGTCCGCGGCTACAAGGAGGCCGGCACCACGACCACCCCGTTCGACATGGTCGTCCGCAATGATCTCGACCGCTTCCGCCTCGTCATGGACGTCATCGACCGCGTGCCCGGTCTCGGCGTCCGCGCGGCCTCGCTGCGCCAGTCGATGGCCGACACCCGCGCCCGCCACCACGCCTGGATACGTGCGCACGGAACCGATCTGCCGAAGGTCGCGGACTGGAACTGGACCTCCTAGCCGTTCTTGGCGCCCGACGGCGATGCGCCTTCATCGGCGGCGAGAGAGAAGTATCCCTCCTCTTCCTGGGCGAAGTGCAGCCGCAGGACGGTGTTGAGCCCGTAGAGGCAGGAGCGCAGGTCGTCGAGTTGCTCCGGGACCAGGCCGCCACCGGCGTGGGCCAGCCGAAGGTGGGTGGCGATACGACGGGAGAGGCGTTCGATCTCGGTGTGGGTCCGGCTCATGGTGGTCGTGGCCTCGGGGCCGCCGAGGGCGGGGGCGAGGGCCGGGTACAGCTCGTGCTCTTCGGCGTACTCGTGCGGCAGCAGCCTTTCGGTGAGCAGCCGGTGCGCCTCCTCCACGGCGGCCCGGGCCTCGGCGCCGTGGGGGTCCGACAGCCGGCCGGCCGCGTCCCGTACGGCGTCGAGCACGTCCTGGAGGTCGGCGTGTTCGAGGGCGAAGCGGTGGATGAGCGATTCCACGGCAGGGGTGAGGGCCGGGCGCAGGGCGCGGTCGACGCGCAGGGCCCGCAGGGCGTTGAGGATGACGGCCGCGTCGATGCCCTCCTGGAGCAACGCGCCGACGGCGGGCGGGAGCACGTCCTTGCCCGGCGCGGACAGCAGCACGGTGCGGGCCCCGGCCTTCAGGTGCAGGGCGGCCGAGTCGCGGGTGCGGAAGCGGCCGGTGGACTCGATCACGACGTCCACGCCCGCGTCGGCCCAGCGCAGCGCGGCCGGGTCGCGCTCGGCGCTGACGGCGATCTCATGGCCGTCCACGGTGATCGCGGTGTCGCCGTGCCGGACCCTCCGGCGCAGCGGCCCGAACGTGGAGTCGTAGGACAGCAGATGGGCCAGGGTGACCGGAGAGGCGATGTCGTTGATGGCGACGACCTCGAGGTCGAGGGGTTCTTCCTCGACGCGGTCCATGGCGGCGCGCAGATAGGTGCGGCCGATGCGGCCGAAGCCGTTGATGCCCACGCGGATGGTCATGGTGGTGCGCTCCTTCGTGGATCGGGGTCCCGGGGCTCGTCCCCGGCGGGGCGAGGCCGGCAGGCCGCCACGGATGATGCGTGACCGGCTTGCCGGGTGTGTCGCCTCTGTGCGCGCGAGGCCGGTGCCCCGGCCCCGTCGTGGTGTGGCCGTTCGGTGTCGTGACCGTTCAGCGCAGCCAGGCGTGGTCACGGACGAACGGCAGCCTGGCCCACAGGCGTCCGAGCCCGAACGCCTCACCGGCGGCCGCCGCCGCGAGCACGATCAGGGCGAGCGCGTAGATCACGTGGTAGTCGGCGAACGGGTTCGTCGACATGCTCGGGGAGCCGTCCGACAGGTGCTTGGCGGGCGGCCACTCGGCCAGCCACATCAGCGCCATCATCGCCGTACCGGCCACGGCCGCCAGGCGCAGTGCGACGCCGCTCATCACGGCGACGCCGATGCCGAGGAGGCCGAGCATGAACAGCCAGTCCGCCCAGGTGTCGCCGGCCCAGGAGTGGAACGTCGACTCCATCGGCCCTGCGGCGACCCCGCTGAGGAAGCCCTTGGTCGGCGAGCCTCCGTCGATCCAGCCCTTGCCGGACGGGGTGGCGTACCCGAGTCCGAAGGTCTTGTCGAGGAAGGCCCACAGGAAGACGAAGCCGGTCAGGATGCGCAGGCTCGCGAACGCGTAGGCCTGGGCGGTGAAGGTGCCGGTGTCGACCGACACGTCGGTGCCGCGCGCGGCGGCCGAGTGCCGGCGGAAGGACGGCAGGTGGAAGCCTCCGCCGCTGTGAGAGGGGTCGTGGACGGCCATGACGCGGTCCCTTCGACGAGGATCGACGGATGTCCTTGCACTGCCAACTCTCGCGCCGTCAGGCCGGGGACACCGCGTGCCGAACGTCCGCGGCAGGGGCGTGAACGGCCCTGCGCGCAGGGCCGCTCGGACCTTTGACCGCGGCACGTCCGGTCCCGGCGCGCCACCCACGGAAGCGGGGTGGTGCGACAGTTCGGCGAGTCGCGACGGTTCAGGGTGATGGATCAGCTCTCCCAGGGCTCCGTGGCCGCTGGGCAGCTCACCGATCGCCGTCCGCTCGGCGTCCACCAGTTCGACCCCGGCCTCTGCCGTGCGCCGCGTCGATCCTTGCCTGCGACGCGTCGAGCATGGCGTCGAGCCGGGTTTTCGGCACGTGCTGCTCGTGCGTCCCGTCCATCGCTTCCTGCCCGGGCCCAGGACCCGCGGGCCCCGGGCTGCGGACGCCGACAGCGTGTGCCACCCTCCCCGCGCCAGGGCACCCTGCCCGACGGCACCCACCCGGCCCAGACAGGGTGGCTGGCTCCGTGTCAGGTCACCCGGTGGCGGTCGGTGCTGTGGCCGCGGGCAGCGTCACCGTGAAGACGGTGCTGCCCGGCTCGCTCGCCACGGTGACGCTCCCGCCGTGTGCGGCCGCGACCGCCGCGACGATGGACAGGCCGAGCCCGGTGCCGCCGCCCTCCCCGCGCGGGCCCTCGCCGTGCACGAACCGCTCGAAGAGGGCCGGGAGCAGTGCTGCGGGAATGCCCGGGCCGTCGTCGGCCACGGTGAGATCCACCGTGTCGCCCGCCGGGATCAGTCCCGTGGTGACGCGGGTGCCGGGCGGGGTGTGCCTGATGGCGTTGGCGAGCAGGTTGGCGAGGAGTTGGTGGAGGCGGTGCGCGTCTCCCACCACCATGACCGGTTCGGTCGGCAGATCCAGGGACCAGCGGTGTCCGGGGCCGGTCGCGCGCGCGTCGGCGACGGCGTCGAGGACGAGCCGGGTCAGGTCCATCGGCCTGCGCTCCAGCGGCCTGCCGGCGTCGAGCCGGGCGAGGAGGAGCAGGTCGTCGACCATGGCGCCCATCCGGGCCGACTCGGCGGCGATACGTTCCAGGGCTCGGGTGACCTGCGGCGGCACGGGGCCCGGGTGCAGGAGGGCGAGTTCGGCGTGGCCGCGCACCGAGGCGACGGGTGTGCGCAGTTCGTGGCTGGCGTCGGCGGAGAAGCTGCGCAACCGCTCCTCGCTGCGCTGGCGCTTGGTCAGGGCGTCCTCGACGTGGCCGAGCATGCGGTTGAAGGCGCCGGTGACCTGGTCGACCTCGGTGCTGCGCGGGCGGGTGTCCGGTGCGCGCGCGGGCAGCGCCACCTGGCCGCTGGCCAGCGGGGACTCGCTGACCTGCCGAGCGGTCGCGGCGATCCGGCTGAGCGGGCGCAGCGACCAGCGCACCCACAGGGCGCCCGCGACACCGGCGCACAGCAGAACGAGGCCGAAGACGCTCAGGCCGACGAGTTCGAGGCGGTGCGTGGCGGCCTCGACGGGCTCCAGCGGAAGCCCGGTGATCAGGACATCGCCGTCGCGGCCCGGCCGGGCGGCGACCCGGTAATCGTCGAGGGCCGACAACTCGACGCTGTGGCCGCGGCCGTCGACCGGCACGGCACTCAGCGCCCGCTCGTCCTGGTCGCTGAGGTCGACGGTGAGGTCCGTGGCGTCGTCGCCGCCGCGGACCACGGCGGCGTTGGTGACCGTGCCGCCGGCGAGCCGGACGCCGAGCGTACCGGTGGCCTGCCTGCGGGTGTCGCCGTGCTCGTCGCCGTCGTGATCGTCGCGGCGGGTGGACCGGTGCTCCAGACTCGCCGCGAAGGCGCTGCCGGTGTCGGACAGTTGCTGGTCGACGCGGTCGGTGAGGAAGGCGCCGAGCTCCAGGACCGCCGCTCCGCCGACCGCCGCGCAGCCGATGGCCAGCAGCACGAGCAGCCCCGCGGTGAGCCGGGCACGCAGGGTGTGCGGCCGGAGCCGCCTCACCGGCCCACCGGCTTGAGGACGTATCCGGCGCCGCGCACCGTGTGGATCATGGGTTCGCGGCCCGCGTCGATCTTCTTGCGGAGGTAGGAGATGTACAGCTCCACGACATGGGCCCGGCCGCCGAAGTCGTAGGACCACACGAGGTCGAGCAGCTGGGCCTTGCTCAGGACGCGGCGCGGATTGCGCATCAGGCAGCGCAGCAACTGGAACTCGGTCGGCGACAGCTCGACCGGGACGCCGCCGCGGCTGACCTCGTGCGCGTCCTCGTCCATCTCCAGATCACCGACCACGAGCAGCGAGGCCGCGGCCCGCTCACGGGTCATTCCGGCGCGCCGCAGCAGACCGCGCACCCGCGCCACCAGCTCGCCGAGGCTGAACGGCTTGGTCACGTAGTCGTCGCCGCCCGCCGTGATCCCGGCGATGCGGTCCTCGACCGTGTCGCGCGCGGTCAGGAAGAGCACACACACGTGTGGCTGCGCGGCCCGCAGCTCCCGCAGCACGGACAGGCCGTCGCGGTCGGGCAGCATGATGTCGAGGACCACCGCGTCCGGGTGGAAGTCGTGGGCCTCGCGCACGGCGGCCCGGGCGGTGGCGGCGGAGCGCACCTCCCAGCCCTCGTAGCGCAGGGCACCGGCGACGACCTCCGCGAGGTCGGGCTCGTCGTCGACGACAAGGACACGCACGGGCGTACCGTCTGGGCGGGTCAGGCCCGCTGGGCGTTGGTTCATGGCCCCTCCAGGGTCTCTCGGTCCGCTCTGAGTTTCCTCTGAGCGGGCTGCCCGGCTCCGTCCTGAGAGCCGCCTCAGAGGTTGCCGCGCCACAGTGGGCGGCACATCGCCCGGAGGAGCCGCCCATGGCCACCACCACCCACAGTCCACCACCGCAGGTCCGGCACCGCGCCCCGAACGCGGAGCGGCGCCGCTCCCCCGCCGCACCCCTGCTGCTGGCGGCGTGGGCCGGCGGTGTCGCCGTCCTCGCCCTGTGGTGGCACGACACGGCGTCCGTGCTCGGCAGCGCGGGCTGGCTGACCGGCGCGGGCCGCATCACCGGACTTCTCTGCGGCTACATGTGCGCCCTGCTCATCGCCCTGATGGCGCGAGTGCCGTGGCTGGAGACGGGCGTGGGCAGCGATCGCACCGCGCGCTGGCACGCGTCCGCCGGGCGCTGGACCCTCTCGCTGCTCCTCGCGCACATCGTGCTCACCACGCTCGGCTACGCCGCACAGGCACATGTGGGGCCACTGCCCGAGCTCGGCACGATCGTGTTCGACCTGCCCGACATGGTCAAGGGCACGGCGGGCGCCGTCCTGCTGCTCGCCGTCGGCTACACCTCCGTGCGCGCGGTGCGCCGGGCGATGCGTTACGAGACCTGGTACTACCTGCACCTGACCACCTACGCCGCGGTGTTCCTGGCGTTCTCCCACCAACTGGCGCTCGGCGCCGACTTCGTGGGCAGCGCGCCCGCACGCGCGGCCTGGTACGCCCTATACGCCTTCGCGGCCGGCCTCGTCGTGTGGTTCCGGGTGCTGACGCCCCTCGGCCTCAATCTGCGCCACCGGCTGCGCGTGGAAGGTGTCGTACGCGAGGCTCCCGGCGTGTACTCGCTGTGGATCCGCGGCCGGCGGCTCGACCGGCTCGGCGTCCAGCCGGGCCAGTTCATGCGCTGGCGCTTCCTCGCCCCCGGCATGTGGAGCGCCTGCCACCCCTACTCCCTGTCGGCGGTGCCCCGCGGTGATCTGCTGCGTATCACCGTCAAGGCGCTCGGTGACCACAGCGGGGCCGTCGCCACCCTGCGGCCCGGAACCCGGGTGTGGGCGGAGGGGCCGTACGGCGCGCTCACCGCCGCTCGGCGCCGACGCGGCAAGGTGCTCCTGATCGCGGGCGGCACCGGCATCACGCCGCTGCGCGCCCTCTTCGAGTCGCTGCCCGCCGCGCCCGGCGCTCTGACCCTGCTCTACCGGGCCCGCACCGCCGAGGAGCTGGCGCTGCGCGGCGAGCTGGAGGCGATCGCGGCCGGGCGCGGGGCCCGTCTCGTGTACGCGCTGAACGGCCCGGACGGTGCGCGCACCCCGATCACCTCCGAGCGGCTGCGGGCGCTGCTGCCGGATCTCGCCCGGCACGACGTGTACCTGTGCGGACCGCACGGCATGGCCGTGGCCGCGTACGACGCCCTGCGCACGGCCAAGGTGCCGGCCTCGCGCATCCACTACGAGTCCTTCGAGATGTGAGCCCCTGCCATGCGCGCCCACCCTGTCCGCCGCACCGTACTCACCTGCGCCGCCACCGTCACCGTGACGGTCCTGACCCTGTCCCTGAAACCCCACCACGTGGCACCCGCCCTCCCGTCCGCCCCGTCGCCGCCGAAGAGCGCCGCCCCGGACACCGCCGCCGGGCGCACGGTCACGGGTTCCACCGTGCGGACCCGCTACGGGCCCGTCCAGGTCGAGCTCACCCTCGACGGCTCCCGGATCACGGCCGCCCGTGCGGTGCGTGTCCCCGGCGGAGACCCGCACAGCCAACAGATCAGCGCGTCCGCGATACCCACGCTCGTCCAGGAGACGGTGGACGCGCAGAGCGCCAGGATCGACACGGTGTCCGGAGCGACCTACACCAGTGAGGGCTACATCACCTCCTTGCAGAGCGCGCTGGACAGCACCCATGGCTGAGGCGCCCGGGCTGCACAGCGTCGTGCGCACCATGGGGACAGTGTTCTCGTGCACCGTGCGGGACGCGGCGACTCCCGCCCTGCGAACGGCGCTCGACGAGGCCGCTGCCCTCCTGCGCCATCTCGACGCCGTGTTCTCGCCCTTCCGGGCGGACAGCGCCGTCTGCCGCATCCGGCGCGGCGAGTCCGTGCCGGCCGCGTGGGAGGAGGAGGTGCGCGAGGTCGTCGCGTTGTGCGACGAGGCGGGGCGGCGAAGCGACGGCTATTTCTCGCAGCGGCATTCGGGGGTCTTCGACCCCACCGGGCTGGTGAAGGGGTGGGCGGTGGAGCGCGCGGCCCGCCTGCTGCGGGACGCGGGGGCCGCACACGTCTGTCTGAACGGCGGTGGCGACGTGCAACTGCACGGCGGTCCGTGGCGCGTGGGCATCACCGATCCCCTGCGGCCCGGGAAGACGGTCGCCGTCGTCACGTCCGACGAGGGCCCGCTGGCGATCGCCACCTCGGGCCCTGCCGAGCGGGGCCACCACATCGTCGACCCGCGCACCGGGGCGCCTCCCCGGGCCGGCCTCGCCTCGCTCACCGTGGTCGCCCCCGGCCTCACCGAGGCGGACACCCTGGCGACGGCCGCCTACGCACGCGGTCCCGGCGCCCGCGCCTGGCTGGAGGCGCTCCCCCACGTCGCGGCGTTCGCCGTCACAGCGGACGGGGAGACCTGGGCGACGCCCGGTCCAGGCCGCTCCGCGCCATGACCGATGGCCCGCCGTGCGCGGCACGGCGGGCCGGAACCGGACATCCCCGGCCCGGGACGGTCGGCCCCCTCCTGACGCCGCCTCGATGGCGGCACGATGGAACGAGGGCGCGACAGAAGCACCGCGAGGACCGAGGGACGGAGCATGCCATGGTCAGGCCTGTCGTCGCAGGAGTGGACGGATCCCCTGAGAGCGCCGACTCCGCTCGCTGGGCCGTGCGCGAGGCGTCGCGGCGCGGCACCTCCCTGCGTCTGGTCCATGCCGTGGAGGGTCTTCCTCCGGAAGGCCCCCGACCGCGGCTGCCCGAGCTCAGCGCGCCACTGGAGCGAGCGCACCGGCTGCTGCGTGCCGTCGTGGACGATGTCGCCGCGCACACCCCTCACGTACCTGTGTCGGCCGATCTGATCCCCGGCACGCCCGGGGAGGCGCTGCTCCGTGAGGCGTCAGGGGCCGCCCTCCTGGTGCTGGGCAGCCGAGGGTTCGGCGCTGTCGGCGGAAGGCTCGCCGGGTCGGCTGCCGCGGCCGTCGTGGGCCACGCGAGGTGCCCGGTCGTCCTCGTGCGGGCGGGCACACGAGAACGCGACGCGTTCCTGCCCAGGACCGACCCCACCGCCGCGGACGTCGCCCGTGACGTGGCGCTGGCGCTCGACCTGCCCGGTTCCGGTGCCGAGCTGCTCGACTTCGCCTTCGGCACGGCGCAGTCGCGTGGAAGCGCCGTGCGGGCCGTGCACGTCTGGCATGTTCCGTACGCCGCACCCATGCCCGACGCGGCTCAGCGTGCCGTTCTGCGCGAGGACGCGGAACTCGGTCTCGCCCGGCTCCTGCGTCCCTGGCGCGAGAAGTACCCGGACGTCTACGTGCACGAGGTGCTCGCCGAGGGCCGGGCCACCCACGAGGTCGTCCGGGCGGCCGGTGGCGCGTGCCTGCTCGTCGTGGGCCATCATGCGCGCCCCCACCCGGTGGGCTCACGCACCGGCTCGGTGACGCACGCCGCGATCCACTACGCGAAGTGCCCGGTCGCGGTGGTCCCGCACGACCGACACACCTGACACCACCGTTGAGGGAGCCGGGACACCTCGCTGCTGGACCCGTCTCAACCCGCGCGTTTCCGCCACTGCGGCCCTGTCCGCTCCCACTCCGCGTCCCACTGCGCCATCCGGCGCCGGTCGAGCCGGCGCCGCCCCAGATGCCCCGCGACCAGGACGGCGCCGACCGCACCGGCGCCCGCGGGGCCGCCGAACAACGCCGCCGACAGCCGGGCATCGGCCGGGTCGACGGGCTCGGGCAGCAGCCGGTCGGCGTCGGCGTCCGTCCACACCGTGACGCGCGTTCCGGCCGCTCCGCCCGGCTGGACCCGGGCGGAGCCGGAATGCGGTGCGCCCTTGGCGTCGCGCCGGCTCACGCTCGCCCACACGCGGCTCAGATCCGTACTGCGCCCGATCACCTCGCTCTTCGGGGCATTCTCGGTGAGCACGGCCGTGACCGCGTGGCGTTCGGCACGAGCGCGCACCATGCTGCCCTCGACGGCGTCGGCGGTCGCCACTCCGGCGAGGCATCCGAGCGCTCCCGCGACCGTCCACGTGATCAGGATGACCCACCCCTCCGCGACATCACTGCCACGCCGCAAGGGGTTGTGCCGCCAGCGCCACCACCACACCCGGCGCGTCCTCGCTCGTGACCGGCCCATGACCGACTCCTCGTCGAAGCGGCGACCCCGGGGAACATCCCCGAAGCCACACTCCCGCGCGCCGCGGAGGACGGGGCAGGGGCCGGTCAGGTACGTCCACAGGACCGGAACGCCTCTTCCGACGTGCCGTTAAGGACACATCGTGGAAAGGCCACATCGTGGAACGTCGCTGCTGGCCGCCGTGGTCGTCCTGACAGTCCTGACCTGGTTCGCCGACACCCTGTACGTCCGTCTGCGCGGCCACGTCGCGTCTCCGAGGAGCCCGGCCGACAGCGGGCCTCGGGTCACCGGGCCCCGGCGGTCCGCGGATCTGGCCGGGCACGTCACCTGAGACGGAGCGTCCGGGCCCGCCGCCCCGTACCGGTCGTCGTAGGCCTCAGCCGTGGGGCACCACGGCCACCGGGCACGCGGAATGGTGCAGCACCGCATGGCCGACGGGGCCGAGTTGCAGGCCCACCCCGCTCCGGCGTCGGCGCGCGCCCACGACCAGCAGGTCGCTCAGCGCGGACGCCTCCACGAGGAGGTCACGCGCGTGACCTTCCCGCGGCATCTCCCGCAGGGTGACGCCCGCGTGCACCGCGTGCGCCTCGTGCAGGGCGGCCGTCAGTTCGTTCTCGGCGCGGATCCGGTGCACCCCGACGTCGTCCGTCGGGTAGTCCGGGATCTCGTGCGCGGGACAGCGCCAGGCCCGCAGTGCGAGCAGTCCGGCCCCGCGCAACTCCGCCTCGCGCAGGGCGAACTCGACGGCCGCCGAGGCGCGTTCCGGGTCCCCGAGTCCGAGGACGATCTCGTCGAAGCCGCCGTGGACGTTCTTGTCGTGGCCCCGCACGACGACGGTGGGCGCCTCGGCGTGGGCCGCGACCGGCAGGCTGACCGAGCCGAGGAGAAGGCCGGCGAACGTGCCGTGCCCCCGGCTTCCGACCACGACCATGGCCGCGTCGCGGCTCGCCTCGACCAGTGCGCCGACCGGGTCCGAGGCCGTCACCTGGGCGGTCACGTGGAGTCCGGTCGCACGCCTGCGGACACGTTCGGTGGCCTGCGCGACGATGTGGTCGGCGAGCTGCCTGCCCCCTTCGCGGCCGAGCCCGAGCGCGGGCGCGTGTCCCTCGTAGCGCTCCCAGCGCGAGGCGTGCAGCAACCGCAGCCGCGCACCCCGGCGCACCGCCTCGTCGGCCGCCCAGTCCAGCGCCTGCAGGCTGGACTCCGAACCGTCGACCCCCACGATCAGCGGTCGTTCCTCCATGGTGCTCGCCTCCCTCGCGTGTCCCTCCACGCTGCCAGTCGGGTCCGCGTCGCTGCAGAGGCGAACCGGCCCCGCCCCCGGGACGTTCGGCCCCCTGCCCGAGCCCGCGTGCGGGTGCACTGTCGTGGCGGGGGCCCGCACTCCGCAGGGCACGAAGGGAGCCGTCCATGGCCGCACGGACCCGGATCGCGGTCATCGGCGTGGGCAACGAGTTCCGCCGCGACGACGGCGTCGGCTGTGCCGTCGTGGCGCGGTTGCGGCAGCGCGCGCGAAGCCGTCCGCTGCCGCCGGGCACGGAGCTCCGCACGTGCGACGGTGACCCCGGCCGGCTGATCGGCCTGTGGGAAGGCGCCGACCTGGCGATCGTCGTGGACGCCGCTCACGCGCACCCCTCCTCCCCTGGACGGGTGCACCGCGTCGCACTCGAGGCGGACGCCCTGGGTGTCGCGCACTCCACCAGCTCACACGGTCTGGGGCTTGGTGAGGCCGTGGAGTTGGCACGGATGCTGGACCGGTTGCCCGGAAGGCTGGTCGTGTACGCGGTGGAGGGCGCCGACCACTCCTTGGGCGACGCGATGTCGGACGTGGTCCGCCGCACCGTCGCACCGCTCGCCGACGCGGTGGAGGACGAGATCGTGAGGCACCGGGATGCCACGGCGCGCGCGTGAGCGACAGCGCGCGGTGGTGCGGGACTTCACGGTCTCCGGCACCGTCCAGGGCGTGGGGTTCAGGCCCTTCGTCCATCGCACCGCCACCGCGCTCCGGCTCACCGGGTGGGTGGCGAACGTCGACGGGCACGTGGAGGGCAGCGTGTGCGGTGTCCCGGACGCGGTCGCGAGCTTCACCCACCGGCTGCGTACGGACGCTCCGCCGCTCTCACGGATCCATGAGGTCCGCTTCCGCGATCACGACGCGCCCCCTTCACCGTCCCGCGCGTTCGTCGTGCGCGACAGCGGCACCTCCCTGTCGGGGGCCGCGTCGCCGCGTGAGGTTCCGCCGGACGCCGCCCTGTGCGACGCCTGCCTCGCCGAGCTGCTCGACCCGCGCGACCGCCGCTACCGCCACCCCTTCATCAGCTGCACGGACTGCGGCCCCCGCGCCTCCATCATCGAGGCATTGCCCTATGACCGCGCCCGCACCACCATGCGCCGCTTCCGCATGTGCGCCGACTGCGCGTCCGAGTACGCCGACCCGCACGACCGGCGCTTCCACGCCGAACCGATCGCCTGCCCTGCCTGCGGCCCGCGACTGGCGTGGGAGGACCTGCGGGGCGAGGACGCGCTGCGGGCGGCGGTCAAGACCGTCGGGAGCGGCGGCATCATCGCGCTCAAGGGACTCGGCGGGTATCAACTGGTCTGCGACGCGACGGACCCCGACGCCGTCGGCGAACTGCGCCGCCGCAAGCACCGGCCGGGCAACCCGTTCGCCGTGATGGTGGGCGACATCGAGGCGGCCCGGCGCCTGGCCCGTGTCGGCACGACAGCCCACGCCGAACTCACCCGCGGCGCGCGGCCCGTGGTGCTCCTGCCGCTCGGCCCCGTCCGGCTGCCCACCGCTGTCCATCCGCGCACGGACCGGGTCGGCCTGTTCCTGCCCACCACAGGACTGCACCACCTCCTGCTGTGCGATCTCGCCCGTCCGCTCATCGTCACCAGCGGCAACCGCGTCGGCGAGCCCCTCGTCGTCGACGACACCGACGCCGCGCGCACGCTCGCCCCGATCGTGGACGGAGTCCTCTCGCACGACCGGGCCGTCCGCGCACGCTACGACGACTCGGTCACCGAGGTCACCGGCCGGACCGTCCTCACCGTCCGCCGGGCCCGCGGGCTGGCTCCGGCACCGCTGCCGCTGCCGCGGTCCGCGCCACTACCCCTGGTCGGCGCGGGCGCCCAGTCGAAGCACACGTTCTGCCTCGCCGAGGGCGACCGGGCGCATCTCGCCGCGCACATCGGCGACCTGGGTGACGCCGCCACCTACGAGGCGTTCCAGGAGTCGTACGACGCTCTGCGGCGTCTCACCGGGGTCCGTCCCCGCGCGGTGGCGCACGACCCGCACCCGGGCTATCTCTCCACCCAGTGGGCGCACGCCGGAGGGCTGCCCCGGATCGCCGTACAGCACCATCACGCCCATCTCGCGGCGTGCGCCGCGGAACACGGCTGGAGCCGCCTCTTCACCGGCGTCGCCTACGACGGCCTGGGCCTCGGCGACGACGGGGCCCTGTGGGGCGGCGAGATCATGGTCGCCGACCTCACCTCGTACCGCCGGGTCGGCCGCCTCGCCACGGCCCCGCTGCCCGGCGGGGAGGCGGCGGTCCGCAACCCGTGGCGCACCGCTCTCGGCCACCTGTACGCAGGAGAGCGTCTCGGCCGGCCCGGGCCCGCGCCACGGGCACCCGGTGACTTCACCGACCGTCTCGATCCACGCGCCGTGACCACGGTCCGCACCATGATCGACCGGGGACTCAACTGTCCCGCCGCATCGAGCGCCGGCCGGTTCTTCGATGCCGTGGCGAGCCTGCTCGGACTGGTCGACACCGTGTCCTACGAGGGTGAGGCGGCCGTCGCCCTGGAGACCGCGGCGGGCCGCCTGCGCGCCGCGCCCCTCGCCCACCGCGTGCTCCGCGCCGGCGGACTGTGGGTCTACGACACGACGACCACCCTGACCGACCTCCTCGACCGGCGCGCCGACGGCGAGAGCGTGCCCCTGCTCGCCGCCGCCTTCCACCGCGCGCTCGCCGAGGCCACCGCCGAACTGGTCCGGCGCGCCGTCGAGGCCGGCGCTCCGCGCACGGTCTGTCTGGGCGGCGGCTGCTTCGTCAACCAGCGGCTGCTCACCGAGGTACGGCGGTTGCTGCGGGCGCAGGGGCTGCGGGTGCTCGTGGGCCGAGCCGTGCCGGTCGGTGACGGCGGCATCTCCTACGGGCAGGCCGCGGTCGCCGCCGCCCGCCTCGCACAGGCGAAGGAGTGACACGTATGTGCCTGGGGATCCCCGGACGGATCGTCGACGTGCGCGACGACGCCGGGCTGCGGATGGGCACCGCCGACTTCGGCGGTGTGCGCCGCGAGGTGTGCCTCGCCTACACGCCAGGCGCCGCCGTGGGGACGTACGTCATCGTGCACGTCGGCTTCGCCATCACCGAGGTCGACGAGGCGGAGGCGCACCGCACCCTCGACGTGCTGCGCGCCATGTCGGACGCCGTGGAGGGCGAACTGGGCGAGGCCTTGCCCGGCGGACCGGCCGGCCGGGGCACCGGGCCGGAAGGTCCCGGCCCCCGGCCCGACCGGCCCCTGCACGTCACCGAAGGGGAGCCGGACGCTGGATGAGAGGGCCCCGCAGGACGGAGGCAGACAGATGAAGCACAGCGACATCGGCTCGGTCATGACGGGGGACGTGGTGCGCGCACAAGAGGCCACGTCCTTCAAGGAGATCGTGCGCCTGCTCCACGAACACCGCGTCAGCGGCCTCCCGGTCGTCGACGAGCACGACCACGTCATCGGGGTGGTCTCCGAGTCCGACCTCCTGGCCCGCGAGGTCGAGGCCGCGGGCACCGACGGGCCGCACGCCCACGAACCGCACCGTCGCCGCCTGCCGCGATGGGGGCGGGCGCGGGCCGCGCACCAGAAGGCCGTCGCCCGTACCGCGTCGCAGATCATGTCCGCGCCGCCGATCACGGTCGGTTCGCGCGAGACGATCGCCGAGGCCGCCCGCACCATGGCGCACCACAAGGTGGAACGGCTGCCGGTGGTCGACGACGAGGAGCGCCTCGTCGGCATCGTCACCCGCCGCGATCTGCTCCAGGTGTTCCTCAGGCCCGACGAGGAGATCCGTCGCGAGGTCGTCGACGAGGTCTTCGTCCGCACCCTGTGGCTGTCCCCGACGACCGTCGCGGTGACGGTGCACCAGGGCGTGGTGACGCTCGACGGGCAGGTGGAGCGGCGCAGCGAGAAGGAGATAGCCGCCCGGATGACCGGGCACATCGACGGAGTCGTCGCCGTCGTCGACAAGCTGACGTACCGTCTCGACGACTCCCACCTGCGCCCGGACGAGCCGCACGTGCACGGCGTGCCCGAGGAGTGGCTGCGCAGGCTGTGAGACGCGGCCGGTTCCACGGCAGCGCGCCGACGGACCAGGGAGGTTGACCGGATGGAACGCTCACAACCCCGCGTGCTCGTCGCCTACGGCACCAAGTACGGCGCCACGGGCGAGATCGCGGACCACATCGGGGACACCCTGCGCCAGGCAGGATGCACCGTCGACGTCACGGCCGCGGGCGAGGTGGGACCGGACCTGTCCGCCTACGACGCCCTGGTCATCGGCGGCGCGCTCTACGCCGGCCGCTGGCACCGCGACGCGCGGCGCCTGGCCCGGCGCGCCCGTGCCCGGTCGCACGGGCGCCCCGTGTGGCTCTTCAGCAGCGGTCCGCTGGACGACTCGGCGGCACGGCGCGACATCGACCCCGTGCCGGGGGTGCGCCGCCTCGTCGATCGTCTCGACGCGCGTGAGCACGTCACGTTCGGCGGACGCCTCGACGAGAACGCCCGCGGACGGATGGCGCGGATGATCGTCAACTCCGGAAGAGGAGGGGACTTTCGGGACTTCGACCAGATCACCGCATGGGCCGAGGGCATCGCCCGGGAACTGCTCGCGCTGTCCGACACCGCCCGGCCGGGGTGATCCCGCCGTTGGGCCCAGCTGCCGGGCCGGTCGGCCCCTGCCGTGTCCGCCGGTGGCGCACGACGCTGGAGGTGACGAGGACGTCCACGTGAGGAGGGCTCCATGCCGGCCACCGACACCACCGCGGTTCTCGACCGTGCCGGGATCGACGCCCTCGTGGCGGCCCTCGTCTCCGACGGCCGCACCGTCGTGGGCCCGACGGTCCGCGACGGCGCGATCGTCCTCGGGCCCCTGGACGGCGCCGACGCCCTCCCCTGGGGCTGGGGCAGCGAACTGGAGGCGGGCCGCTACCGCCTCGTGCGCCGCACGGACGGCTCGGTCTTCGCCCACACCTCGGGCCCCCAGTCGTGGAAGACCTTCCTCCACCCCGAGCGCGAGAAGCTGTGGGAGGCCGAGCGGAGCCCCGAGGGCGAGCTGACCGTACGTGCGACGGAGGCGGAGCAGCCGTCCTACGCCTTCTTCGGCGTCCGCCCGTGCGACCTGCGGGCCATCGCCATCCAGGACCGGGTCCTCACCGGTGGGCACTACGGGGACGACGGCTACGCCCGCCGCAGGAACGGGGCGTTCCTCATCGCCGCCGAGTGCACCGAACCCGGTGCCACCTGCTTCTGCGTGTCGATGGGCGGCGGCCCCGCCGCCGACGCCGGGTTCGATCTGGCGCTGACCGAGATCGTCGACGCGGACCGGCACGAGTTCCTCGTACGCGTCGGCAGCGCGGCCGGGGCCCGCGTCCTCGAACGGGTCCCCTCCCGACCGGCCGACGGTCCCACCCGACAGAGCGCCCGGGAGGCCGTCGACGCCGCCCGCGACAGGATGGGCCGCGCCATGCCGCCCGTGGACCTGCGGGCCCTGCTCGGCACCAGCATGGACGCGGAGCGCTGGGACGATGTCGCCGCCCGCTGCCTGACCTGCGGCAACTGCACCATGGTCTGCCCCACCTGCTTCTGCACCACCACCGAGGAGGTCACCGATCTCACCGGCGAGCACGCCGAGCGGTGGCAGCGCTGGGACTCCTGCTTCGACCTCGACTTCTCCCGTCTGCACGGCGGCCCGGTCCGCGCCTCGTCCCGGAGCCGCTACCGGCAGTGGCTCACCCACAAACTCTCCACCTGGTACGACCAGTTCGGCTCCACCGGCTGCGTCGGCTGCGGCCGCTGCATCACCTGGTGCCCCGTCGGCATCGACATCACCGAAGAGGTCTCGGCTCTCGCACAGGAGGCCCGGTCATGATCGCCACATCCACTCCCCGTATGGCACAGGCGCTGCCCGAGGTCCACCGCGCCCGGCTGATGGCGCTCGCCCGCGAGGTCGGCTTCCCCGCCGGCACCCGGCTGTTCGAGGAGGGCGGGCCCGCCGACCGCTTCTGGATCATCCGCACCGGCACCGTCCTGCTCGACATGCACGTCCCCGGCCGTCGCGCCGCCGTCATCGAGAGTCTGGGGTTCGGCGAACTCGTCGGCTGGTCATGGCTGTTCGCACCGCACGTGTGGCAGCTGGGCGCGGAGGCCATGAGTCCGGTGCGCGCCTACGAGTTCGACGCCGCCCGGGTGCGGGAGATGTGCGACGCCGATCAGGAGTGCGGCCGCGAGATCGCCCTGTGGGTGGGCCAGGTCCTCGCACACCGCCTGCTCGCGGCCCGGATCCGGCTGCTCGACCTGTACGCCCCGCACGGAAGCGGGGTGCGATGACGACCTCGGTCCCCCTCCCCTACCAGGTCGTGGAGCGCCGGGAGGAGACCCGCGACACGGTCACGCTGACCCTCGCTCCCGTGCGGACCTCCCTTCGCCCGTTCGGCGCCGGGCAGTTCGCCATGGTGTACGCGTTCGGAGTGGGCGAGATCCCCGTGTCGGTCAGCGCCATCGAGGCCGACGACCGGCTCGGGCACACCGTCCGCGCCGTCGGAGCGGTCTCCCGGGCCCTGTGCGGCGCCCGCGCCGGCGACACGGTCGGACTGCGTGGCCCCTTCGGCATCGGCTGGGAGCCGGAGAAGGCGCGCGGCCAGGACCTCGTCGTGGTGGCCGGCGGCATCGGCCTCGCACCGCTGACTCCGCTCATCCGGCACGCCGTGCACACACCGGGGGCCTACGGCCGGATCAACGTCCTGATCGGGGCACGGACACCGGACGACCTCATCGCGCGCTCGGAGTCCGAGAAGTGGGCCACCGCCTACACCGGTGTGACCGTCGACCACCCCGCCCCGTCCTGGCGCGGCGAGATCGGCCTGGTGACCCGGCTCCTGGACGGCGCCCGCTTCGACCCGGCCCGCACGACCGCCTACGTCTGCGGCCCCGAGCCCATGATCCGCGCCACCGCACGCGACCTCGCCCACCGGGGTGTGCCGCGGGGACGCGTCCGGGTCTCGCTGGAACGCAACATGCGCTGCGCGACCGCCCACTGCGGTCACTGCCAGCTCGGTCCCGTCCTGCTGTGCCGCGACGGCCCGGCGATCGGCTTCGACCGCGCCGAACCCCTCATGTCCGTACGGGAGTTGTGACGTCATGACGACCGCCGACGCCCCCACCCTCGCCGTGTACAAGCTGGCTTCCTGCGACGGCTGCCAGCTCACCCTCCTCGACTGCGAGGACGAACTGCTCACCCTCGCCGGACGTGTGCGCATCGCCCACTTCCTGGAGGCGTCGAGCAAGGTCGAGCCCGGACCGTATGACCTCGCGCTGGTCGAGGGGTCGATCACGACCCCCGCCGACGCCGTCCGCATCCGCGAGATCCGCTCCGGCGCCCGGCACCTCGTGACGATCGGCGCGTGCGCGACGGCCGGCGGCATCCAGGCGCTGCGCAAGGCGGCCGACGTGGCGGAGTTCCGCCGCATCGTCTACGCCCGCCCCGAGTACATCGACACCCTCGCCACCTCCACCCCGGTCTCCGCACACGTCGACGTCGACTTCGAACTGCGCGGCTGCCCCGTCGACCGCCGGCAGCTCCTCGAAGTCATCACCGCCTACCTCGCGGGCCGCAAGCCCGACATCCCGGACCACAGCGTCTGCTTCGAGTGCAAACGCCGCGGCACCGTCTGCGTCACCGTCGCCCACGGCACCCCCTGCCTCGGGCCCGTCACCCACGCGGGCTGCGGCGCCCTGTGCCCCGCCTACGGGCGCGGCTGCTACGGCTGCTTCGGCCCCTCGGGGTCCGTGAACCTGCCCGCGCTCATCCCCGTACTGCGCCGCGACGGACTCGACGACCGGGACCGGGCGCGCCTCCTGCACACCTTCAACACCACCGCCTTCGCGCAGGCCGAGGAGGAGGGCCGGTCGTGACCCATCGCGGACAGCGCGTCGTGCACGTCGGCTCCCTGGCCCGCGTGGAGGGCGAAGGCGCCCTGCACCTGACGGTCGAGGGAACGACCGTCACCGCCGCCCGGCTCCAGATCTACGAACCCCCGCGCTTCTTCGAGGCGTTCCTGCGCGGCCGCGCCCACACCGAGCCACCCGACATCACCGCGCGGATCTGCGGGATCTGCCCTGTGGCATACCAGATGAGCGCGTGCGCGGCGATCGAGGACGCCTGCGGCGTCGACGTGCCGCCCGAGATACGTGCGCTGCGCCGACTGCTCTACTGCGGCGAGTGGATCGAGAGCCAGACGCTCCACATCTATCTGCTGCACGCCCCCGACTTCCTCGGCTGCGACGGAGCCGTGGACCTGGCCCGTACCCACCGGCGGGACGTGGAGCGCGGGCTGCGCCTGAAACAGACCGGCAACGCCGTCATGGAGCTGCTCGGCGGACGCGCCGTCCATCCCGTCAACGTACGCGTCGGGGGCTTCTACCGGGTGCCCGCGCCGGACGAACTGCGACCGCTCGCCGAGCGGTTGCGCGGCGCCCTGGACGACGCCCTGGCCACCGTACGGTGGGCCTCCTCCTTCACCTTCCCCGACGCCGACTGCGACCACGACTTCCTGGCGCTGTCCGAGCCGGACCGCTACGCCATCGAGTCGGGGACGCCGACCGTCCTGACGCGGCGGGGAGGCGAGGTGCGGCGCTTCGGCCTCGCCGCGTTCACCGACGAGGTCGTCGAGGAACACGTCCCGTACTCCACCGCCCTGCACGCCACCCTCCGCGGCCGCCGCCACCTCACCGGGCCCCTCGCCCGGTACGCGCTCAACGGGCACCAGCTCTCGCCCCTCGCCCGCGAGGCGGCCCGGGAAGCCGGACTCGACGGACCGTGCCGCAACCCGTTCCGCTCCCTCCTCGTCCGCGCCGTGGAGGTCGTGTACGCGGTCGAGGAAGCGCTGCGCGTCATCGACGCCTACGAGCCGCCGCGCTCCCCCGCGGTGCCCGTGCCGCCGCGCGCCGGGACCGGTCACGGCGCGACGGAGGCGCCGCGCGGACTGCTCTACCACCGCTACGTCCTGGACGCGGACGGCACCGTCACCGACGCCCGGCTCGTCCCGCCCACCGCCCAGAACCAGGGCGCCATCGAGGAGGACCTGCGATGCCAGGCCGAGGCGGCGCTGCACCACGGGGACATCGACGACGCCGCTCTCACGCACCTGTGCGAGCGGGCCATCCGCAACCACGACCCCTGCATCTCCTGCTCGACCCATTTCCTCGACCTCACCGTCGAGCGCACCCCGCACCCCCCGAGGAGGCAGCCGTGAGGACCGGTCCGCACACCGTCAGCGACGTGATGACGCACACCGTCGTCGCCGTGGGCCGCGAGGCCCCGTTCAAGGAGGTCGTCGAGCTCATGGAGCAGTGGCAGGTCAGCGCCGTGCCCGTCGTCGAGAGCGAGAGCCGGGTCGTCGGTGTCGTCTCCGAGGCCGACCTGCTGCCGAAGGAGGAGTTTCGCGACGCCGACCCCGACCAGCGGGAACAACTGCGCCGCCTCGGCGATCTGGCCAAGGCGGGTGCCGTCACGGCCGGCGAGCTGATGTCGAGTCCTGCCGTGTGCGTCCGGGCCGGCGCCACCCTCGCCGAGGCCGCCCGCATCATGGCCCGCCGCCACGTCAAGCGCCTGCCCGTGGTCAACACGGAGAACATGCTCGAAGGGGTCGTCTCCCGCTCGGACCTCCTGAAGGTGTTCCTGCGCTCCGACGAGGACATCGCCGAGGAGGTCCGCCACACCGTGGCCGCCTACCTCTTCCCCGACCAGCACGTGACCGTCTCCGTGCGGGAGGGTGTCGTCACCTTCGGAGGCACGCTGCACAACCGCAACCTCGTGCCCGTCGCCGCACGGCTCGCCCGCGCCGTCGAAGGGGTCATCGACATCCGCATGGACCTCACCCCGCCCAGCGGCCCATGAGGTACCTCGACGAATACCGCGACCCGCGCCTGGCCCGCCGCCTCCTCGCCGAACTGACCGCCACGGCCACCCGGCCCTGGCGCATCATGGAGGTCTGCGGCGGCCAGACCCACACCCTGGTCCGGCAGGGCATCGACGAACTCCTCCCGGCGGGCATCCGCATGATCCACGGCCCCGGCTGCCCCGTCTGCGTCACCCCGCTCGCAACCCTCGACCGGGCCATGGCCATCGCCGCCCGCCCCGGCGTGGTCCTGACCTCCTTCGGGGACATGCTCCGCGTCCCCGGCACCTCGACCGACCTGCTCTCCCTGCGCGCCCGGGGCGCGGACGTCCGCGTCGTCTACACCCCCATGGACGCGGTACGCCTTGCCGAGCAACTCCCGCACCGGCAGGTGGTGTTCCTCGCCGTCGGGTTCGAGACGACGGCCCCCGCCAACGCCATGGCCGTCCTCCACGCCGCCCGCCTCGGCCTGACCAACTTCTCGGTCCTCGTCAGCCACGTCCTCGTACCCCCCGCGATGACCGCCCTCCTTGAGGACCCGCACTGCGAGGTTCAGGCATTCCTCGCTGCGGGCCATGTCTGCGCGGTGACGGGCTGGCGGGCGTACGAGCCGATCGCGCGCACGTACCGCGTCCCTGTCGTCGTCACGGGCTTCGAACCGCTCGACCTCCTCGAAGGCGTCCTGATGGCCGTACAGCAACTGGAGAACGGCACCCACACCGTCGAGAACCAGTACGTCCGCGCCGTACGACGCGAAGGCAACCCCAACGCCCAGGACGCCGTCACGCACGTCTTCCGCGTGACGGACCGGGCCTGGCGCGGCATCGGCACGCTGCCGGAGAGCGGCCTCGAACTCGCGCCCGCCTACGCCGGGTTCGACGCCGCCCGCCGGTTCGCCGTCGACCGCCTCAATCCGGCCGAGGACCCCGCCTGCATCGCCGGAGCGATCCTGACCGGCGCCGCGCTGCCCACCGACTGCACCGCCTACGGCACCCGCTGCACACCCCGCACCCCGCTGGGCGCCCCGATGGTCTCCACGGAGGGCACCTGCGCCGCCTTCCACTCCGCGGGCCGCCGGCGCACCGAACGTCCGACCGAGAGCCGATCCGGGAGCACGTCATGACGTCCGTCTGCCCCACCCCGCACCACGAACAGGAGGCACTCCTGCTCGGCCACGGCGCGGGCGGCCGTCTCAGCGACGAACTGCTCCGTGACATCGTCCTGCCCGCCCTGGGCACCGCACCGGACACGGTTCTGGAGGACGCCGCACTCCTGCCGGGCGCCGGCGACCTGGTCGTCTCCACCGACTCGTTCGTCGTCGACCCGCTCGTCTTTCCCGGCGGGGACATCGGTTCGCTCGCCGTCCACGGCACGGTCAACGATCTCGCCATGCGAGGTGCGCTGCCCGTCGCCCTGACGCTGGCGATCATCGCGGAGGAGGGCCTGTCCACGGCCGATCTGCGCACTGTGCTGACCTCGTCGGGCAAGGCCGCACGCGAGGTCGGAGTCCCGGTGATCACGGGCGACACCAAGGTCGTCGGGCGCGGCGCCGCCGACCGGCTCTTCCTCACCACGACCGGGATCGGCCGACGCGTCCCCGGCCTCACCCCCTCCGCCGCACGTGCCCACCCCGGAGACGTGATCCTTCTGTCCGGTTCCCTCGGACGCCACGGAACCGCCGTCCTCTCCACCAGGGAAGGACTCGGCTTCGAGGCCACGATCACCTCCGACTCGCGTCCGCTGCACCGCCTGGTCCACGCACTCGCGCCCTGCGGCGCCGATGTGCACACACTCCGCGACCCCACCCGGGGCGGCCTGGCCGCCACACTCAACGAGATCGCCCACGCCGCGCACGCCGGCATGGAGATCGAGGAAGCGTCCCTGCCCGTTCCCGCCGCCGTGTCGGCCGCCTGCGAGCTGCTCGGCCTCGATCCGCTCGGCGTCGCGAACGAAGGCTGCTTCGTCGCGTTCGTCCACCCGCGCGGGGCCGCCACCGCACTGCGAGCGCTCCGGGCTCTGCCGGAAGGAGCCGAGGCCGTCCGCATCGGCGAGGTCACGCAGGGACCACCGGGACGCGTCCACCTCCGCACCCTGATCGGTGCGCGGCGCGTCATCGACATGCCGCTCGGTGAGCAACTGCCACGCATCTGCTGAGTCCGTGTCCACACCCCCCTCCCCCGCCCGGCCGTCGAGCGCGAGGATCGGAACCGAACGGCCCCCGCACCACACTTCTGTCTGCGCCGGAGGACCGCATGCCGAACGCCACCACACGATTCAGCGCGGAGCACCCCATCAGAGTCTTCCTCCTGGACGACCACGAGCTCGTCCGCCGAGGCCTGGCCAACGTCCTCGGTTCGGAGCCCGACATCCGGATCGTCTGCGAAGGCGCCACCGCCGAACAGGCCCTGCACCGCACGCCCGCCCTGCGACCCGACGTCGCCGTCCTCGATGTCCGCCTCCCCGACATGGACGGCATCACCGTCTGCCGCGAGATCCGCTCCACGCTCCCCGACACCGCCTGTCTCATGCTCACCTCCTTCGACGACGAGGACGCCCTGCTCGACGCCGCCACCCACCGCCCGCCTCCTGCACTCCCTTCGCACCCCCGCTCCCGCACCGCGCGACGAACCTCCCGCTCTGCGCAATCTCTCAGCAACGGTCATCGCCGCCCAACTGGACACCGTCGAGAACGAATAAAGGCGCCGTACGGCCCGTCCGCAGAGCCGGGCGGCCCCTGCACGGGGCGTCCACGCCCCGCCACGCTGATCCCAGCGGTCCGTTCCGCACTCGCCTTGTCCAGATGAAGAAGGCGGTCAACATGGCCTCGACACCCGTGAACGCGGCGACCCTGGAGGAACTGGTCTCGGCCGCCGTCGCCGCGCCGTCCATGCACAACACGCAGCCATGGCGCTTCCGTTTCGCGCCCGACGCCATGACCGTCGAGATCCACGCCGCACCGCAGCACATGCTGCCCGAGGAGGATCCGCACGCCCGGGCCGTGCACATCGCCGCCGGCGCCGCGCTCTTCAACCTCCGCCTCGCGGTGGAGCACCTCGGCTGGACGCCGGTCCACCGCCTCCTGCCCGACCCCGACCACCCCGGCCTCCTCGCGGCCCTGCGCATCACCGGCGGCGCCCGGCCCAGCAACCACCACGCCGCCCTCTACGACATGATCTGGCGCAGGCACAGCAGCCGCTTCCCCTTCACCGGCGAACGCCCGCCCACCCCGGTCCTCCATGAACTCGCCGAGGCCGCGCACGCCGAAGGCACCGCACTCGAACTGCCGGACGTCGCCGAGACCCGGCGCGTCCTACGCCTCACGTCCGAGGGCGAGCACCGCAACCACCTCGATGTGAAGCGCGCGGCCGAAAGCCGCCGGGCGACCGTCGCCGCCGCGGGCGCCGGACGCGGCCTGCCCCCGGCAGCGCAAGGCCCCCAGGACTCCTTCGCACGGTTGCCGATGCGGGACTTCACCGCCGAACGCCATACGGAACGACTGCCGTCCAGGGCGTTCGAACACACCCCCACCATCGCGATACTGCGCACCGCGCACGACCGCCGCTCCGACTGGCTGCGCTGTGGCCAGTCCCTCCAGCACACCCTGCTGGTCGCCACCAAGCACGGGTTGCGCACCTCCCTGCTCCACCAGGCGTTGGAGTGGCCCGACCTGCGCGAGCAGCTGCGCAACGCGGACCACCTCCGCCACCACGCCCAGATGCTGATTCGCCTCGGCTACGGGGAACAGGGCGCGGGCACGCCCCGCATACCGGCGCGACAGCTACTGACAACTCGGCAGGCGGGCCCGTAGCCGCGAGACGCCGTCAGCGCACGAGGCTTTCAGACCCCCGGGCGGGCCTCAGCGACGTTCGGGCAGGTCCGGCTCGGCCAGCATCCTGGGCGAGCCGGGCTGAGCGGACGCCGACGCCTTCGAGGCCGGCTTCTTGCCGCAGAACGCTGCCTCGAGCGTGCCGCCGAGCGCCGTGTTGGCGGACCCCTTGTTCGAGGTGTTGGCCATCGCGGAGAGGCTGCGTCGGCCGTCGCGGGTCGCGAAGGCGTAGGTGTAGTACCCCTGCACCGTACCGGTGTGGCCGTAGACCTGCGTACCGCAGGACAGGTCGTAACGGCGCAGACCGAGGCCGTAGAAGCGGGTGTTGGTGGTGTCGGTCGGGGTGACGGTGGTCATGGCCTCCAGCGTCTTCGGGGCCAGCAGCCTGCCCCGCATCAGCGCGGTCATGAAGGTGTTGAGGTCGGCCGGGCTGGAGATGACCGCCCCTGCCGACTGTGCCCAGGAGACGGTCTGTTCCGTGGAGTCGACCAGGGGCTCGTCGGCCTCGTCCGGGTGCAGATAGCCGCGTACGTGGAGTCCCGCGATCCGGACGTCAGGGTGCACGTACGAGGTGTTGCGCAGCCCCAGCGGCTTGATGATGCGGTGCTGGTACTCGTCGGCGACCGGCTTTCCGGTGATCTTCTCGATCAGCATGCCGACGACCACGAAGTTGGTGTTGGAGTACTTGTACGCCACTCCCGGTTCGGTGGTGCGGGGCTCGCTCAGTGAGAGGTCGACCAGTTCCTGGTAGCTGAAGACCCGGTTGCGTACGGCCTCGAAGCCGGGCACGGTGTGCTCGAACATCGCGTCGGTGTAGTCGGCGAGTCCACTGCGGTGAGTCAGCAGGTGTCGCACGGTGATCCGGTCGTCGGGCAGCAGCCCGGGAAGGTACCGGTTCACCGGGGCGTCGAGCTCCAGCCTGCCTTCCTGTACGAGTTGGAGCAGGACCACGCTGGAGAAGGTCTTGCTGACGCTTCCGATGCGGAACCGGGCGCGGATGTCCATGGCGGCGCCCGAGGCCCGGTCACGCACTCCGACGGTGCGGGCCTGGACGCCCTCGGGGCCGATGAACCGGGCCATCGCTCCCGGTGCGCCCTGGGCCATGGCGTCGTTCAGCGCGGCGACGACGCCTTCCATGTCGGGGGCGGGGGTGGTCGCACGCGTCGCGGCGGGGGTGGCAGGGGCGGCGTGGGCGTTCGTCGCGGGGACGACACCGACCGCGAGCGCGGCGAGCAGGGTGGCGCCGGCGGCCAGACGGCGGCGGTTGTTCAACGTCATGTCAGGTCCTTGAGTGAAGCGAGCGGAGGGCGGGAGTGGTTCGCCGGCCCGGCGTCCAGCAGGTGAGGCCCATGTGGTGCCCGCGCGGTGGGTCAGCCGCCACCGTCCCCCGTGGTCGGACACAGTCTGTGCACAGGCCGGGGCGCGGCCCAGCATTTCGAAGAACTTCGAAGCGTGTTCCGGTCGGCGGCTTTGCTCAGGGCTTTCGAAACCTGTGCCGAAACATGTGCGTCTCAAGAGGTGGTTGTCGTCAATGGGAGGTGTTCGTGGGCCGGTTCTCCGAGTTGTCTCTGGGGCCGCTGGAGACAGTGCCGGTGTCGGTGGTGGCGCAGCCCGGGGTCACGCTGATGTCGCTCGTCGCGGATGCTCTCGGCAGTCGTTCCCAGGGGGTGCACCCGGCCTGGCGGCGTACGCTGCGCTCCGCGGTGCCCGAGGGCGCGGAGGCGGTGCTGCGGCCGCTGTTCACCCGGGAGTACTCGATGGTTCCCGACTGCCTCACGCCGACGGCACCGCTGTGGGAGACCGATCTCTCCGTCCAGCTCGAACGTCTGGCTGACGTCCCGCCCTCACAGCTGTTGCGAGAGCTGGAGACGGACTTCGGGGGGACGGTCCCCCGGCAGTGGCAGTCGGTCGTCGACCGGCCGAAAGCCTTCATCCACGCGTACGCGGCCATCCTCGGCGCCGTGTGGGAAGCCTTCGGACCCGTCTGGGCGCGGGCCGGTTCCCTGCTCGCCCAGGAGACCGAGCGCGTGGGGGTGGCGGTCGTCAGCAACGCCTTGCCGAGCGTCCTCGCCGGGCTCGGGCCCAAGATCCGTTTCGCCGGGGAGACGCTGTACGTGCCCGATCCGCACCCCGAGACGTTCGAGCGGGGAGCCCGCCGCGTGGTGCTGGTGCCGATCGTGTCGGGCTACGGCGCCTCGGTCTTCAGCTTCGACCGTCCCGACGCCGTGTGGTTCGGCTATCCCGTACCCGGCCTCGACACACTGTGGACCGCACGGGAGACCACCGTCGAGAAGGACCGGCTCAAGCTCGTGGTGGGCACGCTCAGGGCCCAGATCCTGCGAGAGCTGGCCGGCCCGCGAGCCATGGGCTCCCTGGCCGCCGCACTCGACCGCACTCCGGCGACCGTGACCTACCACTGCGGTCAGCTGGAGGCAGCCGGGCTCATCGTCCGGGAGCGGCAGGGACAGCACGTGGTGGCGCGGCGCACGGCCTCGGGCGAGGCGCTGGTCGCTCTGCTGTCGGGGTGAGTTCGCGGCCGGATCCGGCCGCCCTGACATCCGTCAGGACCGCCGGCCGCTTCCCCTTTCTAAGGTTCGAGTCGTCTTCCAGGCCCGTCGACATCTCAGGGCACCCTCCACAGACAGGAAGAGACGGCTCTCATGCGTCCGTTCCGCTCCGCTCTCGCCACGGCCGCCGCGCTGGCCGCGGTCACCACCGGCGTCCTCGTCGCTCAACCCGCACAGTCCGCCCATGCCTCGGCCTCCGACTGCGAAGGCGGTGCGCATGGCTTCCGCGACCACCCCGACGACGCCGAGGGCGACACCGACAAGCCCAGGGAGTTCAGCCTCGGCAGCGTCCGCATCACGCTGGAGAAGGGCGTCTACGTCGGCCAGCAGATCGCCTTCGGGAAGATCAGCGGCCGCACTCAGCCCGGCGACAACGTCTGGATGGACTGGCGTGCCGACGGCTGGGACCGCGACCGGAACGCCATGTCCCCCTGGCTGCAGTGCGGGCCCTTCACCGTCCGCTCGGCCGGGCAGAGCCTGACCACACCGTTCCGCCGCACCAGCACCGACCCGCAGTACCAGTTCCGCGTCTGCGGCTCGCTGAAGTCGGACGGCGTGGTCCGCTGCTCTGTCTGGTGGTAGAGCCCGTCCGCCGCTCCCGCCTGCCAGCATCCACCCGGAAGGCATGACCATGCGCAGACCCCTGCGCGGCGCCGCCGCGCTCGCCGTGTCCGTACCCGAGCCACATGTCTACTCCTACGGCTTCCATGGCGCGGTCGCCGAGCTGTGCAAGTCCCGCAACACGGACTGCCACGACTTCATCCAGCCGCAGAAGGGCCGGTACGTCGACCTCACACCGATCAACTCACTCCACCTCAGGGAGCACTACCAGTGAGGCGCCGCCTTCTCGCCACCGCCGCCGCGCTGCTGCTGATCGGCGGTGTGGCGGGCTCCGCCGCCGCCGACGCCCCGGCCGGACAGCCGACCCGACCCGCCGCCGCATCCGCCGAGGTGCCCTCCGGTGTCAGCGCCGGGGTCGCCGTCTTCGACCGGCAGACCGGTACCTTCACCGAGCAGCTCAACACGAGCACCCGCTTCCGCTCCGCGTCCGTCGTCAAGTTGCTGCTGGCGTTGGACTACCTGTGGAACCGGGGCCCCGACTACACCGTCCCGGCCGCCGACCGGGCCTGGCTGGAGCCGATGTTGCGCGCCAGCGACGACGACGCGGCCAGCGCCTACTGGTCGGGCCACGGCGGTACGGCGATCATCACGCGCATGGTCGGCCGTCTCGGCCTCAAGGACACGGCACCGCCGCCCACCGGGTACGAGGGCTACTGGGGCTACACCGCGCTTTCCGCCCGCGACACGGTGACGATCTACCGCTACCTCCTGGACTCGGCGCCCGGGCCCGTGCGCGACTTCGTGATGGGGAACCTGCGTCAGTCCACCCGCTGTGCCTCGGACCGCTTCGACCAGCACTTCGGCATCGCCGGGGCGTTCGAGAAGCCGTGGGCGGTGAAGCAGGGCTGGTCGGGATCCTCGTACGAGAAGGGCACCTGCGGCCCCCCGCGCACCGCTGCCGCGACGCGCACGGCGAGCCCGGCACCGGCCGCCGCCGCGGACGTGGACCTGACCCGGCCGGCGCTGCACAGCACGGGCACCGTCGGCGCCGGTGACCGCTCCATCGTGGCCGTGTTCACGCTCCATCCCGTCGGCACGTCGTACGGGAAGGCGTACACGGACATCGGCCGGCTGACCCGCTCCCTGAACGTCCCCGGGGCCGCGCGGCCCGCGGGATGGTGGTACGGCACGTGGAGCGATCACGTGAACGTCCGCCCCGGCCCCGGCACGGGCAGCGCACCGATGACCCAACTCCCGTCAGGAGTTGAGGTGTTGCTGGGCTGCCAGGCCAGGGGTGAGGTGGTGAACGTACCGCCCTACACCAACGAGTGGTGGGCGTACCTGCCCCAGTACAACGGCTGGATCTCCAACATCTACATCAACTCGCCCGACAACAAGATGCCGGACGTCAAGGACTGCTGACCAGCCCTGCGCGGCGGCTCCGCCGCCTCACCGCTGGTATTCGGCGAGGTGGCGGAGCACTGTGTCGACGTGGGGCCGCACCTGTGCGGGGACGCCGCCCTCCGTGATGACCGTGCGGTCGCTCGTGCGGTAGCCGGCCGCCATCAGAGCGGGAAGCTCCTTCGCGGGCATGTCCGCCTTCTTGAACTGCTGGTCGAGCCAGCACACGTACAACGACATCGTGGAGATCGCGTCCGGCGGCGACCGGTAGTCCTTGTCACCGTCGCCGTCGCCGTCGACCGCCCAGGCCCGGAACACCGACGGCGTCCACATCGCGATGCCGTACTCCTCGGTCGCCGGGCGGGCCGCGTTCACGTCGAACCCGCTCTCCGCCTTGAGCATGGCGGCGAGGAACGCGGGAGTGACCTCCGCGTCGCTACAGCGGTGGGCGGCCTTCACGATGACCGGTCGGAGTGCCTCGGGCACGTCGGAGTCCTCCGGAATCTCCCCGGCGGCCGGGCCCGGCGTGCTGGTGACGGCTGTTGGCGCACCCCGCCCCTGGTTCACATGCTCGTCCTCCCCGCCTCCGCCGCCCCCGAGCAGCGCGGTCCCGGCTAAGGCGGCAGCCGACACCGCGGCCAGCGCCACGGCGGCGACCGGCAGCAGACGACGACGGCCACGCGGGCTCGCCAGTCGCTCGATCCGGGCGGACACGCTCGCGGCGGTGTGGCGCAGGCGACTGGCATGATCGGGTGCCAGACAGTCCCCGATGAGTCGGCGCCAGTTCTCGTCGATTCCGGCATCCAGACGCAGGGGCGCTGCGCCGCGGGCGTAGGTCTGCGCGGCGAGCGCGCGGGCACGGGCGGTGGTGCCGGGGAACGGGTGGAGCCCACCGGTGAGCACCTGGTGGGCCAGGACGCCGAAGGCCCAGATGTCGGCGGTCGGCCGCACCATCGTCCCGTCCGCCCCGGTCCGCTGGGACCACCACTCGGGCGGCACGTGATCGAGCGTGCCGAGCGGCGGTACGTAGGCGTGGGTGCCCTCCAGTTCGGTGGCCAGGCCGAAGTCGGCGAGCCAGACCCCTCCGTCCGCGCCCAGCAGCACGTTGGCGGGCTTGAGGTCGCCGTGCACCCAACCGGCGCCGTGCATGTGGGCGAGTCCGGCGGCGACACCGCGCAGGATCCGCACGGCGTCCGGGATCGGGTGGCCCGTCGCGGCGGTGTCGAGGACCTGACGCAGACTGGCCTCGGCCCGGTCCATGACGAGCGCGATGGCACCGTCGAGGGCGGGCAGGTCCGGCGCGTCCACGGTGCACACCGCGTGCGTCCGTACGAGGTGGGGGTGGTCCGCCTCGACACTGAAGCGCACCTCGCGCGCGACCAGTTCACCGAGCGCGGCACGCTGACCGGGTGCCAAGGCGCCGGTCGGCAGCACCTTCACCGCCACGACCGTGCCGTCGGCGACCGCGCGGGCCTCGTACACGGTCCCCCAGCCGCCCGATCCGATGACGGCGCCCAGCTGCCAGCCTTCGATACGGAAGCCCGCCGGCAGACGCGGCGTCCCGACAGCGCCCTGCTCGGCGCCTGTGAAGGTCATGCGCGGCTCTTCTGCGGGACGGGCCGCCTGCGGGGCGGCAGCAGGGCGAGGTGTTCCTCGCGCACCAGGCCGAAGCGCAGGGCGAGGGAGACCAGTCGAGCGCGCTTGACGCCGGTGCGGCTGTTGCCGTCGGCTCCGGTCTCGTCGCCGAGGTCCAGGCGCAGCTTGGCGAAGGCCAGGTAGTCGATGTGGTAGTTCACCGCGGAGCGGGTCAGGCCACGACAGCTCTCCAGCGGGCGAAGTCGTTCCGCGATGTCCCCGGCGCCCGGCAGTACACCGTCCGAGGGGTCGCGCAGCCGCGGCTCGCACAGGGCCACAAGGACCAGGAAGTACTTGGCTGTCGCGTCGAGCGCGTAGGGATGTACGGTCAACTCGCCTTCACCGAGCGGGGGTGGTTCGTCGAGGTAGGCGTGTTGCGGGGCGAACACCTTGAAGTCGACGCTCCCGCCCAGCGCGGGCAGGACGACTCTGGAGAACTCGAAGGGCACCGGCGCTCCGAGCCGACCCGGCGCGACGGTGAGGTATTCACCGGCGCCCTCCATGTTCTCGACCACGTACGCGGTGTCACGGCTGAAGTTCGACAGCCGCCAGTAGTCCTCGGCCGCCTCAAGGCGTCCCGCCCGCCGGGAGATTCCGGGGTCGGGCAGGACGATGGACACCGCCCGGCTGCCGGGCATCCCGCGCCCGAAGTCGGCCTCGTCACCCGGTCCCATGTGCAGCAACTCGGGCCTGTCGACGTCCTCTTCGCCCGGCCGTGACGGACCGGGTGGTTGCACAATGATCGTTTCCATACCGGCTTTCCCCCGATGTGGTCGCTGGAACTGGAGAGGTGGGTGCCGGGCGCTCTAGGGCCACGGCAGGCGACTGCCGAGCACGGCTTCGCGCACCACATCTCCATGTGCGTTTTTTTCGTCCGGCGCAGGTCGAGCGCGGGCCCCTGATATTCACACGGCGCATGCGGAGATGTCATGGAAGCCGGGGTGCATAATCCCTGCGATACGATAACGTGATGGTTATGATGGCACGTCAGGCGGCTCAAGAGGCATGCTTCATGGGGGCGTTCGCTTGAAGGAGCCGAGCATTCATCAACTACGGCTCTTTCTCGCACTGGGCGAGGAACTCCATTTCGGGCGTGCCGCCGAACGCCTGTTCATCACCCAGCCGGCGCTGAGCCAGCAGATCAGAGAGCTGGAGAAACGCCTGGGGATGCGTGTGGTGGAGCGCACGAACCGGACGATCACCTTGACCGAGGCGGGTCAGGCCCTGCTGCCCGAGGCCCGGGCGGCGGTCGCGGCCGTCGACCGGCTCAAGCGTGTCGCCGACGCACAACTGCGGCAGGCTTCAAGACGACTTGTGGTGGGCACCATGGGAGCCGAAGCCTCGATGGCGCACACCCGTGCCGTCCTCAACCTGCTGCAGGACCGCCACCCCGGAACCAGCGTGCAACTGGTCAACCTCGGCTTCGGCGATCACATGGCCGCGCTGGCCCAGCAAGAGGCCGATGTGGTGTTCCTGCGCCCGCCGGTGACGGACGACATCGAACTGCACCACCTCGCCACCGAACCACGCGTGGCCTGCCTTGCCGCCAACCATCCCTTGGCCGCCAAACGCCGCGTCACCCTGGACCAGTTCGCCGACGTCCCCGTGGTCGCCATGCCTGACGAGGTTCCGCGGCTGTGGTGGGACTTCTGGGCGGTCGATCCCCGCCCCGACGGCACCCGCGTCCGCTACGGGCCGGTGGTCACCGACATGGAGTCACTGCTGCACACCGTGGCCGCCGGTGAAGCGATGTGCTTCCTGCCTTCAGCCGCCCGCGACTACTTCTCACGTCCGGGCATCACCTACCTCGAGGTGGCCGGACTCGCCCCCTCCACGTCCGCCCTCGCCTGGCTGAGACGGCGGCGCTCCGAACCCACCATCGAGGCCATCCGGCACGCTGCGCAGGAAGTCACCAGCCGGGGCTTCGACGCAGCCGTATGTCACTGAGGGGACCACGGGCTCCCTCGTCTGTCCGAACCCCTGGTGGGCGGGCCCGCCGCGGCCGGCCCCCCCCGCACGGCCAGAGGAGGCCCGACCGCGAGGCGCCG
>NZ_JBEYWV010000045.1:0-82402 GCF_040644575.1 Streptomyces sp. NPDC046939 | reverse complement strand
GTCACGTACAAGGTCGAGGCCACGCGTGTCGAGCAGCGCACCGACTTCGACAAGCTGATCGTCGACGTCGAGACCAAGCAGGCCATGCGTCCCCGCGACGCCATGGCGTCGGCCGGCAAGACGCTGGTCGAGCTGTTCGGTCTGGCCCGCGAGCTCAACGTCGACGCCGAGGGCATCGACATGGGCCCGTCCCCGACGGACGCCGCGCTCGCCGCCGACCTGGTGCTGCCGATCGAGGACCTCGACCTCACCGTCCGGTCCTACAACTGCCTCAAGCGCGAGGGCATCCACTCCGTGGGTGAGCTCGTCGCCCGCTCCGAGGCGGACCTGCTCGACATCCGCAACTTCGGTGCGAAGTCGATCGACGAGATCAAGGCGAAGCTGGCCGGCATGGGCCTCGCGCTCCGCGACAGCCCGCCCGGGTTCGACCCGACCACCGCGGCCGACACGTTCGCCGCGACCGATGACTCGGACGCCGGGTTCATCGAGACCGAGCAGTACTGAGCCGCGTAGTACCGCGTAGTACCGCGAGGCAGCGACCGGGCCCCGGAGTGACCGCCGTCATTCCGGGGCCCGGTCGCGTTCCCGGTGGATCGCTCAGGGCGGGTCATTCCTCCCTGAGCCGTTCGAGTCCCGCCTCCCACCGCTGTCTGCGCTCCGCCTCCGACTGCTCCCACCAGGCGGGGCCGCGTTCGCCGAGGGCGGTCTTCGCGAGCTGGACGCGGGCGCGGGCCCGCGCCTCGGCCTCGGGGTCCTCCTGGCGCAGGGCGTCACGCACGGCGCGGCGGGCCGCCATCAGATGGCGGCGGAGCTCCGCCGCGGTCTCCTCCGGCAGCGACGGGTCGGTGGCCCGCCACTTCCGGCCGTCGATGATGACATGGTGGCCGTCGTCGGTCGGCTCGGCATCGCGCTTCTTCCGCACACGACGAGTGTGCCCGGCGGCGCGGGAACCAGGCACATGAGTCACACGTGTGGCCCAGCTCCGATGGCGGGATGCCGACATCGCCCATACGTTTCCGCCATGCCCGAAAAGCGCGTGTCACGCCGCTCCCTGACCCGACGTCACCTTGCCTGTACGTGTGTGGCCGCGGCCACTGTGACGTGTACGGGTTTCGCGGACGCGCCCGTGGACGTGCACGACTTCGACCGGCCCGCCGGGATCGCCCTGGTCGTCCTGGCCCTGCTGACGCTCCCCCTCGTCCTTCTGCGCGGGCGGCGCAAGGACGTACCGGAGGGTGCGGCGCCGGAGAGGCCCGGCCTGCTGCGGCGCCATCCGCGGACCGTCCGGACCCTGCTCGTGGCCGTCGTCCTGGGTGTCGGCGCGGTCGGCTGGTCGGTGTCCTCCGCGCTCACCCACCCGGGCGACGCGAGCACCGCGGCCCGCCTCGCCGACTGGGCCCGCGAGCACCACCTGGGCGCGGTCGTCGACCAGGTGAAGCAGGCGAAGGCCGGAGCGCTGCCGTAGCCCGCCCCGGCCCCCCGGTCACGCGGCCGTCGCCGCCCGGTCAGAGGCGGAAGTGGATGTGGGTGGTCGTCCCGTGGTCCGGTGCGCTGTAGGTGCGTACGAGGTCGGAGACCACGTTGACCAGCAGGAGGCCGCGTCCGCCGCGCTGGTCCCGGGCAGGCAGGCTGCGTCCGGCGAGCGGGTCGGCGAGCAGACCGGCGTCGTGGACCTCGCAGACGACGTGCCCGTCCTCCGTCCAGAGCCGCAACCAGCCCAGGCCGCCGCCGTGCACCACGCTGTTGGTCGTCAGCTCGGCGACGGCCAGCTCGAAGTCGTCGAGACGGGACTCGGCGAGCCCCAGCTCGGCGGCCCAGCGGGTGGCGTACTGGCGCACCGCCGTCAGCGTCGCCCTGTCGTACGCCGTCGCCTCCACGCCGGCCGGCGCGTGCAGGAACTCGTTGTAGCGGGCGATCAACGACTCCGGGGCGTACTCCGCGCTCGCCTCCCGCGTGCCGGACCGGATGACGGTCGGGTGGGTGGCGTGGGCGTCGGCGAGGATCCGCTCCGGCAGGCGCGTGGCGTCGTAGGGGCACAGAATCGTCACGTCGCGGCCCTCGAAGGCCAGGTTGATCAGCGCCTCGTGCTGGGCGCAGGCGGGGTACTCGGTCGCGGTGCGGGCGGGCCAGATCGGTTCGCCGATGATGCGGGCCCGCCGCCCGGGGTGGCTGTCGGCGAAGGCGCGCAGCACACGGGGGATGATCCGGCCGGGGTTGCGCCCGGCCCGCTCCATGTCGAGCAGGCGCACCTGCCCCGCCTGTGTGCCGAGTTCGGCCCTGATGAGGGCGAGGTTGGCGGCGGGCACCGCCACCGCCACGGGGTCGCCGGCGGCCAGCCCGTCGCGGACGAACGCAACTGTGCCCGTCAGGTACTCCCGTTCGTCCCGGTAGAACAGCGCCGGGTGGTCGAAGGACGCGGACGGTGCGGAAGGTGCGGACACGGTGCTCATACGGCGGCCACCTCGATGGCTGGCAGATCGGGCCAGAAGAGTTCGAGCAGACGGCTCAGGCCGGGCGGCGGGCGGTCGAGAACCAGGCGGCGGTCGTGCCCGAGCCCCAGGGCGGTGACCGCCAGGGCCGTGGCACCCGCCATGTCGACGAAGGTGACGTCCGAGAGTTCGAGGTGGACCGGGTCGCCGGTCTCCCGCGCCAGGCGGCTGAGGGCCCGCTCCCACTCGGGGTGCGTGGGCAGGCAGATCTCTCCGGCGACCTTGAGTCCGGCGCGGTCGGTGAGCGGGTCGATCCGCAACTCCGGTGCGCGTGCGCCGTCCGCGCCGGGCATCGGACGCCTCGCCCGTGGATCGGACACTCCACCCCTCCGTCCCCTTACGATGACCTGCACTGTACCCCGGGCGCCGTCACCGGACGTCGTTGGCGACAGCGGTGGTGACGCAGTAGCCGATGGGGCCCGCGGTGTCGTACAGGGCGCAGTGGCCGACGGCGATGCCGTCCTCGGCGGTGTGGGCGGTGGCCTCCAGGCCGATCGCGTCGCTGAGCGGGAGGCGGCTGAGGGTCAGGGTGAAGTCGGCGTTGATGTAGCGCAGTCCCTCGTCGCTCGCGTGGGCCATCGGGCTGGCCGAGTCGGCGGCGAGGGTGACGCGGACGAGCGGGGAGACGGACTCCCCGGCGACGAGCGGCCGGGACTCGCGCAGCCAGGCCCTGCGCCGCTGGTCGCCGCGCCACTCGCGCACCGGCCGCAGCTCCTCGTCGAACCGCCAGAACGTGCGGGCCGTGTGCGACGGGGGCAGTTCGTCGGGGGGCGGTGCGTCCCACGGCCCGGTGGCGGGAATGTACCCGGGCGGAGGTGTGCTGGTCCGGAGCAGGACCGCGCTGACCCGCGCCAGCGGCTCCCCCGCCCCGTCCGTGCCGGCGCCGAGCACGACGGCGTCGGCGACCCGTATGCGCCGTCCGTCGCGGACCCGCTCGGTCCGTACGCGGACGGGGGCCAGGGGCGCGCTGCGGAACAGGTCGACGGTGAGCCGGGCGACGTGCATGCCCTCGGCGCCGTGCTCCCGCTCCAGCGCCCGCGCGGCGAGCCCCGCGAGCAGCCGCCCGTGCACGGTCCCGGGCGCCCACCAGCCGCGCGCCTGCTCCCCGGGCACGAAGACGCCGTCGTCGAGCGTGAAGTAGGGCGCCTCGTTCTCGGTCTGGGCCACGCCCGGTCCCCTTCCTGTCGTCCGTCACCGGTTCGGTGGGTCCCAGTGTGACCCTCCTGAGGACAACGCAGGGGAGGCGCGGACCGTCAGGTGCTCGCCTGGTCGCTGTCGCGGTGTGCGCCCCAGCCGTGCCAGCGGTCGATCTCGATGACGGCGCTGACGCGGCGCCGCACCTGGTCCGGGTAGGGGCCGCCGGTGTAGTGCGTGGAGATGCGGTCGATGTCGGACAGGCCCTCGTCGTCGCGCATCTCGACCACCCGTCCGATCAGGGTGACATGGGTGTACCAGTCGTCACTGTCCAGGACGGTGAGGCTGACGCGGGGGTCCCGCTGAAGGTGTTTCAGGCGGACCCGGCCCTCGTCGAGGCTGATGAGCACCCGCCCGTCCTCCCACAGATACCAGGTGGGGGTGGTGACGGGTGTGCCGTCGGAGCGCACGGTGGCCATGACGGCCGGGTGGGGACGGCGGAGCATCTCCACGGCCTCGGGCGGCAGGGGCGGCTTGGACATACGTGTTTCCTCATTTCGGGTTTCCCCCGACACACTCCGGGTTTCCCCCGACACTACGACACCCCCTGGCGCCGCGACGGTGCCCGAGGGCGGACGGCGCGGCGCCAGGGGGTTCACAGCCCGTGGGGCGGGTCAGTCCGAGACGAGGTCACCGAACTGCACGACGGCCGGGGTGCTGTTGCTGACCTCGATGTCGCTGTTGTTGAAGCCTTCGCCGCCGTACGGGGTGCCGAACCCGTTGTCGGCGGAGGCGAGGCCCGCGCCACCGAGGACGGCGATGGCGGCCAGAACCGTGGCGGTGAGAGCTGTGCGCATGCGCATGGAGCAGTCCTTTGCTTCGAGGGGTGGAAAGATCACACGAAGCTTTAACCGGTTCCTTCGGCGCCTACACGGTGCCGGGCCGAACCCACCCGTCCGTGTGCTCCCTTCGGCCGATACGCCGAGCGTACGGGTGCGGGACGGGGGAAGCCGGGGCATCCGGCGGCGGGCCGAACGGCTCAACGCCCTTCGCCGCGCAGCCGCAGCAGATAGGTGGCGGTGACCGCGACGGCGCGGTCCGCGTCCTCCGACAGCCCGACGAGCGCACGCGCGGTCGTCGGCCCCGGGATCCCGGCGAGCGCCTGGGTCAGCCGTCCGCGCGCGGGCGCGCCCGTGCCGGGGTCGGCGAGCCGGTCGACCAGGCGGGTCGCGATCCGGTCCGCCGTCGCGGCGTCGGCGGCCAGCACGCTCAACGCGTCGGCGGCGTCGGTGTCGTTGCGTCCGTCCACGATCATCGCGACGAGCGTCGGGATCGCCTCCATCGCGCCGCGGGCGCCGAGCGCGAGCGCCGCGTGTCCGCGCACCACGGTGTCGGGGTGGGTGAGCGCCCGCCGCAGCTCCCCGGCCGCCGCGTCGCCCGGCAGCTTGGCGAGGGACTGGGCGGCGCGCTCCCGCACCGCCGCCACCGGCGAGCCGAGCCCTTCGGCGAGCAGGGCCGGGCCCTCGTCGCCCGCGCGGGCCAGCGCCCACCGCAGGGCTCCGGCCACGTTCGGGTCCGTCTCGCCGAGCACCGCCTCGACCAGCGCCTCCACCGGCACCGGCACCTCCTCGCCCGAGGAGAGCGCGGCCCGCTGGCGCGCGTCGGCGCTCTTCGAGCCGAGCGCCTGGAGCAGCGGGAGGACCTGGAGGACGTCCTCCCATCCGGCGGGGTCCGCCGCGTCGATGCGGCGCAGCCGCGCCAGCAACTCGGTCTCGGCGGCGATGCGTTCGCGAGTCTGCCGGATGAGGTCGCCGACGAGCGCGGAGGGCGTGAAGCCGGGGTCGTCGAGGGCGCGCCCGATCTCGCGCAGCGACAGGCCGAGCGAGCGCAGGCTCTCGATGTGGAAGATCCGCCGGACGTCGTCGCCGGAGTACTCCCGGTAGCCGGAGCCGGTCCGGCCGGACGGGCCCACCAGGCCGAGCGACTCGTAATGCCGCAACATGCGGGCGCTCACCCCGGAGCGGCGCGCCACCTCACCGATCAACACGCCCCTATGATCCCTCGTCGGGCGTCGCGGCGGGCGCGCCGAGGGCCACGACGCGCTTCGCCTCCTCGATGGCGTACCCGAACCCGGTGTCCGGGTCGCGCAGCAGCCGCCGCGTGGCGAGCGCGTGCGCGTGCACGTCCGGGTCGGTGCTCGTCGTGGCGGCTCGCAGCGGCGGCTCGGCGGCGTCGCCGAGCGCGACGAGCGCCCTGCTCAGGCTCAGCTGGGTCTCCCGCTCGCCGCGGCCGAGCTGGGTCGCGAGCACCGCGGCCAGCGCGGGCTCCTCGCCGTCCGGTACGAGCACGACCGCGGCCCGCCAGGCGCTGCGGGCCACCTCGACCTCGGGGTCGGTGAGGAGTTCCTCCGTGATCGCGGGCCATGCGCGCGGGTCGCCGATCTTGGACAGGGTGTGCAGCGCTTGGCTGCGCGCCTGCGGACGCTCCGAGCGGACCTCCTGGAGCAGCGGGGGGAGCGTCAGGGAGACCGGGTGGCGGGTGAGCGCCCAGGTCAGCATGTCGCGGACGAAGAACTCGGGTTCGACCGCGCTGCGTTCGACGAGCTTGTCGACGAAGCGCGGGTGCGGTTCCGTGCCGACGGCCATGGCGGCCCGCAGCCGCACCGACGACCGGTCGTCCTCCAGGCCCAGCAGCAGCCGGGCCACCTCTTCCTCCAGGGTCCGGCCCTGTCGTTGCCCTGTGATCGTCACGGTGACCACCTCCTCGACCGCAGTGAAGACCTTGTCACTGTGTCAAGGTCAAACGGCGGCCGAGGAGGGTCGCGTCAGACGACGATGACGCGGCGTCCGCGGGTGTGTCCGGCCTTGCTGTCGATGTGCGCCGCCGCGGCCTCGGCGAGGGTGTACGCCTTCTCGACGGGGATGTGGAGCTTCCCGCGGGTGATGAGGTCCGCGGCCTCGGCGAGCGCGTCCGGCACGCTCCCCGCCACGCCGGAGAAGCGGACGCCGAACTCGCCCGCACCGAGATCCGCGATGGTGATCACCCTTCGCGGGTCCCCGGTGAGTTCGACCAGTTCGGGGATGACGCCGGAGCCGGACAGGTCCAGGGCCGCGTCGACGCGGCCGAGTTCCCGCACGCGCCCGGCCCAGCCGTCGCCGTAGGTCGTGGCGAGCGCGCCGAGGCCGCGCAGGTACTCCTGGTTGGCGGCGCTCGCGGTGCCGATCACCTTGATGCCGCGGTCGCGGGCGATCTGCAGCACCGCGGAGCCGACTCCCCCGGACGCGCCGCTCACCAGCAGGGTCTCCCCCGGCTCCACGCCGACCTCGCGGAGGACGCGCAGGGCGGTCTCCACGACGGACGGATATCCGGCCGCCTCCTCGAAGGACAGGCCGTCGGGCATACGGGCCCAGGCGCCGAGGACGGCGAACTCGGCATAGGTGTCCGCGCCTTCGCCGAACACGTGGTCCCCGGCCTCGACACCCTCGACGCCTTCGCCCACCTCGTCCACCACCCCGGCGGCGTCGATCCCGACCCCCGCGGGCAGCGTCGTCGGATGCGCGCCGAGGACCTGTCCCTCGCGGATCCGCCAGTCGACGGGGTTCACACCTGCCGCGCGTACGGCGATACGTATCTGGCCCGGCCCCGCGTGGGGCTCCTCGGCGTCGATCAGTCGGAGCACGTCCGGACCGCCGAACTCGGCGAAGCTCACTTTCTTCATGCGGCAGACCGTAACACTAACGGTTAGCGTTTTGGAACGGTTACGTCTTTGGAGTCGGTGGCGCTGATAGCGTGGGCGCATGACCGTGCCGACCGGACGTCGCGAGCGCAAGAAGGCAGCGACCCGCCAGAAGATCGCCGACGCGGCCCTCCGGCTCTTCCTCGACCGCGGATACGACGCCGTGGGCATCCGCGACGTGGCCGCCGAGGCCGACGTGGCCGTGACCACGCTCTTCTCCCACTTCGCCTCGAAGGAGGCGCTGGTGTTCGAGCGGGACGACGACTTCGAGGAACGCCTCACGCGCGCGGTCACCGACCGGGCGCCGGAGGAACCCCTCATGCCCGCGCTGCGCCGCGAGATCCACGCGATGGTGCGCCACTGCTCGGCGGAGGGCGCCGCCCCCGTCTGGCGCATGATCGACGCGTCGCCCGCCCTGCTCGCGTACGAGGAATCGATGCGGCTGCGCCACGCGGAGGCGCTGGCGACGGCCATCGCCGCCGACCTGTCCCTGCCAGGGGCGACGACGGCCTGTCGGACCATCGCGCGGTTCGTGCTCGACGCGTACGCGGTCGGCCGCGAGGCGGCCGAGCCGGACGCGGCGGTGGACGAGATCTTCCGGATGGTCGAGGCGGCATGGGAGGTCGCCAGGCCGCGCTGACGCCTGGTCAGGCGTCCAGCCCCAGCAGCGTTTCGTACGCCTCCTGGATGAGGTGGTTGCCGTGGCCGGGCGCGCAGTTGGCCAGTGCGACGACGGCGGCGCGCCGTGGCGGGTCGAAGCCCGCGAAGACGGTGCAGCCGCGGGTGCCGCCCGAGTGGTGGTGGACGCGGGACCCTTCGTGGCGCGGGCGGATGTTCCAGACAAGGGCGATCTGCTGGGTGCCCTGCCGGACGGCGATCCGGGGCCGGACCGTGTCGCGCAGGGCCGCGCGCAGGGAGTCCGGCGGGACCGTGCCCCGTACGGGGCGGTCGGGCGCGAGCAGCGCCTCGGTGAGCGTCAGCAGGTCGCGCGCGCTGGAGCGGACGGCGCCGGCGGCCGGCATGCCGGGGATGCGGAACGGCGGTCTCGGGCGCCGGTGCCAGTGGCCGGTGGCTTCGTTGCCGCCGTCGTCCGGCGCCGGAACGTCCGCCGGTGCGGCCGCGCAGTCGGTGTCGTGCAGGCCCAGCGGGCGCAGGACGCGCGTGGTCAGCAGCGATGCGTAGTCCTGGGCGCCTGCCGCGCCGCACAGGGCGTGGCCGAGGAGGCCGACGCCGAAGTTCGAGTAGTGCATGCGGGTGCCGGGGCGGGAGCGCAGCCGGGTGCGGGGCAGGGCGTGCAGGGTGTCGGCGGCGGTGAACGCCTCGTAGGGGTTGGTGAAGAGGTGCGGGAGGGCGGTGCGCAGCAGGCCGGGCGGCAGGCGGGGCAGTCCTGAGGTGTGGGTGGCGAGGTGGAGCAGGCGGATGCCGGCGCCACCGGGCGGGGGCCGGGTGCCGGGCGGCAGGTGGCGCAGGACGGGGTCGTGGAGGTGCAGTTCGCCGCGTGCGGCCAGTTCGGCGAGGAGCAGGGCGGTGAAGGTCTTGGTGACGGAGCCGATCTCGAACCGGGTCGCCTCGTCGGCCGGTCGGCCGCCCTGGTGTGCCGTCGTCCCGCGCGCGACGACGGTGCGGCGGCCGTCGAGGTGCAGGCCGACCGCGACCGCGCTTGCCGCCGGGGCCGAGGACAGCAGCGCGGGCAGGTGGTGGGCGAAGGCGGGTCCGGGGTCGCGGTGCGGCGGCTCGGGCTGCATCAGTCGGGGCGGGGGCTGTCCAGGGCGCGGGAAAGGGCCAGGTTCCCGGCGATCACGGCGACGATGGTGGGGTGCTGGTGGTCCTCGAAGCGCTGCGCCGGGTCGTCGTCGACGGGCTTGTCGTCGCGGGGCACCATGCCGTCGTCGTGCTGGATCTCGGCCAGGCGCCGCCAGTCCTCGGCGTCCACCCGCGCGTCCGGTAGGCAGAGATCGACGATCATCAGCTCGGCCATGAGGTCCCAGTGCCCGGCCTCCGCCCAGATGTCGGTCCACACCGGCAGCCAGTCGCGCAGGTAGGCGGCGACGTCCACGGGCAGCCCGTCGGGCAGCCGTCCCCAGTCCGTGAGGTGGTAGACGGTGTGGGTGACGGCGTACGCGGTCAGCCAGTCGATGTGCCACGGCTCGGGTGTGCTGCCGAGCCATGTGTCACGGGTGAGCGCTTCCCAGCGGGGTGTGCCGGGACCGTGGTCCAGGCCGGTGACGCGGACGGCGTTGGCGACACCGAGGCGGCGGTTCGGTACGTGTTCCACGGCGTGGGCGGAGGTGAGGGCGACGGTGTGCGCGAGGAGTTCGTCGAGCTCGGGCAGGCGGTGGCCGCCGCGGGTGAAGTGGGCGTAGGTCTCCAGCGGGTCGGTCTTCAGCGGGTTGCGCAACAGCCGCTCGTAGAGCAGCGAGCCGTTGGACGTCTGCTCCCAGCAGTATGCCAACAGCTCGCGGGCGAGGGCGAGTTCGGTGGTGCCCGCGGCGCCGCCGCGCAGGACGAGCGAGGCCGCGAGCGCGGTCTCGCCCAGTGCCTTGTAGGCGCCCCGGTCCGAGACCAGGTCGGCGTCGGGGAGGTCGGACAGGTCGCCGTACGCGCGGTTGGCGTGCAGCCAGTGCAGCGCCCGCGAGCTGACGGTGTGGGCGAGTTCGGTGGGTGGCAGGCTCATACGTGTTCCAGGCCGAGCAGGTGTCGGGCGATGGCGGTGTCCAGGGCGAGGCGTCCGCCGCCGCCGAGCAGGGCGATGTGCTCGGTGAGCGGCGCCGGGTCCAGCGGCAGGGGCAGCCGCTCGGCGTGCGCCCAGGCCAGCCAGCGGGTGATGCGGGCCGCCGTCGGGAAGTCGCGGCGCAGTACGGCGCGGGTGGCTCCGCGCGCGAGGCCGAGGAGCCCGGACCGCGCGGCCTCGTGCACCGGCCCGTCCAGGCCGGGCAGGGCGAGAGAGGACAGGTGGCCCATCCGTACCGACCAGGGCACCCAGCCCTCCTGAGCCGGTTCGCCGGGGGCGGCGCCGAGCGGGCGGCGGCGGTCGGGCCCGGGGTCGCAGCGCGGGGGTGCTTGCGGCACGGGCGCCGCCGGGGTGTCCGTCGCGGGGTCGATCCGCGCCAGGACGGTGACGACGGACCAGTCGATCCAGGCCCGTACCCACGGCTGCTCGTCGCCTTCGGGCGGCGCGGCGGGGGCGGGATGGGCCGGGGGCAGCGCGTCGAGGGCCAGCGCGACGGCCGCGCCCTCCTCCGGCGGCGGGGTCCGGCCGGTCAGGGCGTAGGGGGCCAGGACGTCGGCGCCCAGCAGACGTACGGCGGCGACGGCCACCGCCTGCTCGTCCGGCGGGAGCGACACGGCGGACTCCAGGTGGGCGGCGGCAGCGGTCGTGTGCCCGACGTCCCGGAGGGCGTCGAGCACACGACGAGCCAATCGCTCAGCCGACCCGTTGTGGGCGGTGCGTGAGCGTTCGCTGATCACCGGCCTTTCGGTTCCTTCGGCTCCTTCGGCGAGAGCAGGAGGCCCAGGCCCAGCAGGAGGGCTCCGCCGCCACTGCCGCCGGCGGCGTCCTCCACCGAGGGGATCGGAGCGTCGCTCACCGGCGCTTCCGACGGGACCATCAACCCTTCGACGACTTCCTTGTCGAGCACGAGGCTCGTGGACTGAAGAGTGAGCATCATCGCTGCTCCTCCGCGTTGACGTCGGCACTGTCGCAGTGCCCCGACCACCTCACCGGACACCCGTGCCGACCACGCCGCAACTCGAATGGCCGTGGCCGTACGGGGGTTGATCCGCCCCGCGCACCCCGTCGGACCCGGGATCGCACCCCTCGACGCACGAACGGCGCCGCCCTGCAAGGGCGGCGCCGTTGGGCCAAATGGGTGAACCCGGGATCGGACCCGGACCCCTAGGACGGGTCGGTCATGCGGAGGCTGCGCAGTGCGTCGGTCCGGTCCGCGGCGAGCGGGAGGACCGCGTCCGTGCCGGTGACCCGGAGCAGGCGTTGCACGGACTCGTGCAGCGGCCCGCACAGGCGCAAGGGGCGGCCCTTCACGCCGTGGCCCGAGTAGGTGACCAGGAGCTGGTTGAGGAAGACGCTGTCGGCGAACGTCACGCCCGAGAGGTCGATCAGGGTCGCGTCCGTCGCGGGGTCGGAGAGTGCCTGTGCGAAACCGTCGACGATCTCGGTCAGGTCATACAGGTCCATCTCTCCGCTCACGGTGACAACTGCCACACGTTCTTGCTGGTCAACGCGTACTTTCCGACTGCCGGACGTCATGTGGAGCACCCTCGCACACTCACTGCCCCGCGAACAAAACTCGCACGCACGTGCGGGTGGGCCCGGCCGTCCCAGGCCGGGCCCACCCCTCGGCGCGCACTCACCACCGCCCGTGGCGTCGCGCCGGTCCACGGAAACGGTTCAGACGCGGATCACCATCGGTACCAGCGGCCCTTGCGGCCGCCGCTCGCCGCGGGCCGGATCACGAAGCCCAGCAGCCACACCACGAGGACGATGACGGCGATCCACCACAGCGCCTTCAGTGCGAAGCCCGCACCGAAGAGGATCAGGGCCAGAAGAAGAACCAGAAGCAGGGGAACCATTGTTATTACCTCCTGGCGACCGTTTGCTCTTGACCCACCCCTACAAACACACAAAGTCCGCGTTTCTTTCACGCGATGCCGGGAAGTCGTCCGCGCTTCGCCCTCCTGGCGCGGCCTCCCGACAAAGCGCGGGGCGCATGTTTACGGGGCTGTTTCCCGGCCAGGCGGATGTCGAGCACATGATGTCGATGCCAAGGGAGCGTGAGCGGACATGACCGCCAACGAGAAGGCCAAGGCGAAGACCGAGCAGGCCACGGGCGCCGCGAAGGCGGCCGCCGGGCGGGCCGTGGGCAACGAGCGCCTCACCGCCGAGGGCCGCGCCGAGCAGATGAAGGGCGACGCCCGCCAGGCCAAGGAGAAGACCAAGGACATCGGCAAGCACTGACGGACGGACAGCAGGACCCCGACCGTATGTGAGGGGCGGCTCCCCGAAGGGAGCCGCCCCTCACACGTGCGTGGGTCCGCCCGCGTCAGGGCGTCAGCGGCAGTTCTGTGACCACCTGCCAGCCGGCCGGAGTGAGCGCCACCACGTGCAGAGCGGCGATCTCGGTACTGATCGGCAGCAGCGCGTGCGTACGGCGGGCGATCTCCTCGGCCGCGCCGGGCTCCGCGTCCAGGGCCACGGTGACGTGCACGGGCGGGTCCGCGCCGAACCTGCCCCCGTACGGGATCCACGCCGGGAACGCGGTGCGCACGGCCGTCGCCGCTTGTCGTAGCTCCGGCACGGGGACGCCGACGAAGCCGCCGGTCCGCTCGACCGTGGTCAGGCGGGCGCGGACCGGGCCGGTCGGGAGCGAGGACCGCAGCCGGTCCAGTGCGGGTGCGCCGACGCGGTCGGCGGGCAGCCACGGGTAGAGCAGCGCCGCGTGGGCGGGAACGCCCGGCCGCACCGCCCGGGGGTCCGCCTCGGCGGCCCTCTCCAGCAGGGGCTGGGCGGCCGGCAGCAGCGCGAGCACCGCCGTCGTCCCCGGATTCGCCATGCGCCCCTCCTTCTCGTCGGCAGCATGCCACGCCTGATCGTCTCCGGTTGCCGGTGCCGACGGTGTGGGCGAGTTTGTTAAGCACCGAGGGGCGTGGAACAGGTGCCGCCCGCTCGCTCCCAGCCGTTCGCTTCCCAGGAGGAACCATGACCAACCCCGAGCAGGACCCGAACTCGGCCGAGGGCCCCGCGGACGGCGGCGCGGCCGGTACGCCCGGCGTGCACGACGGCGGCGCGGACGGCGGAGCCGAAGGCCCCGCGGACGGCGGCGCGTCGGGCACCCCCGGCGTCCACGACGGCGGCGCCGACGGCGGGGCCGAGGGCCCGGCGGACGGCGGGGCGGCCGGTACGCCCGGTGTCCACGACGGCGGCGCGGACGGCGGAGCCGAAGGACCCGCGGACGGCGGCGCGTCGGGCACCCCCGGCGTCCACGACGGTGGCGCCGACGGCAGCGCCGACCGGTAGGGCGGCCGCTTTTGACCACGCCTTCCGTCGAACTCCAGGATGCCGGCGCCACCACGGGCGCCGGCATCCTCGAAGCGCGTCTGACCGGTCTGCGCCGGGAGGAGTTCGCGCGCGACGTGTGGGGGCGCGTGCCCCTGCTGCATCGCGCCGCGAGCGACTTCTCCGACCTGTTCTCCGCGTCCGCCGTCGACGAGCTGATCGCGCGGCGCGGCCTGCGCACACCGTTCCTGCGCGTCGCCAAGGACGGCGCCACGCTGCCCGAGGCGTCGTTCACCTCGTCCGGCGGCGTCGGCGCGACGGTCTCCGACCAGGTCGACGACACGGCGCTGTGGCGCCAGTTCGCCGACGGGGCGACCCTCGTCCTCCAGGCGCTGCACCGCACGTGGGAGCCGGTCGCGGACCTCGGCGCACGGCTCGGCACCGAACTGGGCCACCCGGTGCAGGCCAACGCCTATGTCACGCCCCCGCAGAACCGAGGGTTCGACGCCCACTACGACGTCCACGACGTGTTCGTCCTCCAGATCGCCGGAACCAAGCGCTGGACCGTCCACGAACCCGTGCACCCGGACCCGCTCCGCGACCAGCCCTGGACCGGGCACCGTACGGCGGTGGCCCGGGCCGCGCAGGGCGAGGCGTACCTCGACACCGTGCTCGAACCCGGTGACGTCCTCTATCTGCCGCGCGGCTGGCTGCACGCCGCCCGGGCACAGGGCGCCGTCTCGATCCATCTGACGCTCGGGGTGCACACCTGGACGCGGCACGCGCTGGCCGAACACCTCGCCCAGTCCGCGCTCGCGCTGCTGCGCGACGACCCGCGGATGCGGGCCTCCCTGCCGCTGGGCGTCGAGGGCCCCGGCGACGAGCTGGCGTTCGTGCGCGAACGGCTGGCCGCCGCGCTCGTCCAGGCCGATCCCGCGCCGCTGTTCCACCGCGAGCGGCGGGGCCAGGCGCGGCCCGCGCCGCTCGGGCCGCTGGCCCAGCTCGCGGCCGTCGACGCCCTCGCGCCCGACTCGCCGGTGCGGCTCCGCGCGGCCCTCGACGCCCGCCTCGACGGACGGCGCCTGTTCACCCGCGTCGGGTGGCTCGACCTCAGGGACGCCGACCTGCCGTCCGTGGCCCGCCTCCTCGACGGCGGGATCCACACCGCCGGCCGACTGGGGCTCGCCCTCACCGAGCGACTCCTGCGCGCGGGTGTCCTGGTGCCCGCCGAGCGGTGACGGGGCCGCGGTGACGGCGGCCGCCCGCTTCTTCTGCGCCGACGCCGCCCTGGAGCGCGGTGACACGCTCGCGGGCACCGCGCCGTACGGCACGGTGTGGGTCCTGATCGAGTACCGGGGCGGCTGGCCGTCCAACGGCTTCGACGGGCTCGACCTGGCACCCGAGATAAAAGGTCTCGTCTTCGGCGCGGCCCAGAAGGTGCGCGCCCGCATCCTCCTGATCAGACGGCACGGCCGTCTCCTGCCGGGCGACGGCCCCCGGCGCTGGGCCGTGCTGCGGCACGGCGCCGACGGCGCCGGCCGTCAGGTGTGGGGCACGTGGAGCCGCGACCAGGACCTCACCGGGGTCGTCCCCGCCCTCGACGCGCCCGGCGAGCCGGGGCACCCGCCGGTCGTCCTCGTCTGCGCGCACGGGCTGCACGACGTCTGCTGCGCGGTGCGCGGCCGCCCCGTCGGGCGCGCGCTGAGCGAACGGTGGCCGCATCTGGTCTGGGAGTGCACCCATGTCGGCGGGGACAGGTTCGCCGCCAACGTCGTCGTCCTGCCCGACGGCGTCTACTACGGCGGCCTCGCCGCCGACTCGGCCGTCCCCACCGTCGAGGAGCACCTGGCGGACCGCGTCCACGCCGACCACCTGCGCGGTTACACCGACCTCTTCCCGCCCCAGCAGGCCGCGGTGGCGGCCGTCCTGCGGTCCGCCGGTCCGGCGGGGCGGCACGCGTACACCGTCGAGTCGACCGTCCGCGACGACGACCTCTGGCGGATCCGGCTGACCGGGCGCCCGCCGCGTGCGGCCGCCTTCGACGTCGAGGTGCGTGCGCGCCGCACCCCTCCGTACCGGCTCACCTGCCACGGGACGGCGCCGAGTTCAGCGAGGACGTACGAGGTCACGTCCCTGCGCGCCCTCTGACGCCGGGCCGCTCACCTTCCGGCGCCGGTGTCGGGGCGTGCGGTGTGGTCCGGGTGGCCCTTCGTGCGGCGGTCCTCCTTCATCTCCGCTTCGTACAGGTGCGTCCGGCCCTGGGCGAGGTCGTCGCGCACCTGGCGCTCCGTCTCCTTGTACAGGGCGTAGAACCCGGCGTCGTACTCCTCGACGACCTGGAAGGTCCACCGCCCTTCGAGCACATTGCGGCCGACGAGGTCGCGGTCGATGCGGTCGGCCCACTTCTCGTGCCCCGCGGAGCGCAACAGGCCGACGGCGCGCCCCAGTTCGAGGTCGGCCGTGCCGGTGAGCTGGTGGAAGGCGTAGAGGTGGCCGCGCGCCCGTTCCACCGTCTCCAGGGCCTTCGACACCGACCCCAGGGCCTCGACGGTCGCGTCACTCACACCTTCGGGCCGCTGGTGTGCGCGGGCGGGCTGATCGTGTTTCTCGGTCATGGCCCTCGACTGCCCCTTGGTCACACCGCCCTATCGCGGCGCGTGGCAGGTCGCACCGAAGGTGTGAGTCGTTGCTCCTCCCCGCGTGGAGCGGCTAGTGTCGGCCGGGTGACTGCCGGGTCGGCCTTGGGCCATGCACGAGACGGGGTCCCGGCCGCGGCGTGAGCGCGGGGCGGGCGAGGGGCCCGCCGCTGTTTCCGTGTCCTCCCCCGGGTGCCCGCACACGTGGCACCCGTCCTGACGAACGCACAGACACGGAGTCACCTACGTATGTCACACACCCAGCCGCATCCGCACACGCCCGAGCTGGCGGCGGACGCCGTCGAGTTGAACCACACCGCCGTCTACGCGAGCGACCGCTCCTTGTCGGCGGAGTTCATCGCCGCGGTCCTGGGCCTTGAGGTCGGGGCCCCGTTCGGCCCGTTCCTCCCCGTCGACCTGGGCAACGGCGTGACGCTCGACTACTACGAGAAGCGGGACGCGCCGATCCAGTCGCAGCACTACGCGTTCCTCGTGCCCGAGGCGCGCTTCGACGCCATGATCGACCGCCTGGAGGCGCTCAGGACCACCTACTACGCGGACCCCGGTCACACCGAACCCGGCAGGGTGAACACGTTGTTCGGCGGGCGCGGTGCGTACTTCGCGGACCCGGACGGTCACAACATGGAGATCATGACCCGGCCGTACGTCCGTCCGTAGCGGGGCCGGGAGCGGGCCGGCGCTGGTCGCGGGTCTCGGGGAGCGCCCGGAAACCGGCCGACCTGTAGGTGGCGACGGCGGCCTCGTTGGCGCTCGGGGTGGAGACGAGGGCGCTCGACGCGCCGAGGTCGCGCAGGGCGGCCGCCGCGGCGACGGTGACCGCCCTGCCGTGGCCGTGGCCGCGGTGGTCCGGGTGGACGCCCAGGGGTTCGAGCAGTCCCGGCCTGCCGCTCCCCGCGGACCACACGGTCACCGCCGCGACCGCGTCGCCCCGGCCGTCGTACGCGACGAGGCAGCGCGCGTCGGCGTACGGCGCTCCGGCCTCCATGGCGCGCCAGCGTTCGTCCGTGAACGCGGCCCGGCCGAACGCCGCCCGGTGCACGGCCGTGCGCACCGCTGCCCGTCCGGGGCCGGTCACCTCGATCCGCAGGCCCGGGTCCGGCACCGGTTCCGTGAGGTCGCGCCGGAGCGGCGTCCACGGCTCGTCGGCCTTCCAGCCGGCGTCGGCCAGCACCTCCCCGACCAGGGCGCCGTCCGGTGAGTCGACGGCGGCCCGGCCCGCGCCGAGGACCCCGCGCTCCGGCAGCGTCACGTCCTCGGCCAAGCGCTCCGCCAGCTCCGCGTCCCGCAGCGCGTCCGGCGCGAGCGTCAGCCGCAGCACGTCCGGCGTGTCCAGGAGGCCGACGGCGAGGATCCGGCCGTCCCGGCGCCAGATCCGCAGCGCCGCCGCCGTCGCCCGCGCGCCCGAGCGCCAGAACCAGCCGACGTCCCCCGGATGGAGCTGGTGCGGCGCCTCGTCGTCCTGCCACTCCCGCAGCACGTCCACGATCTCGCGCAGCCCGTCGGTCCCCGGCTCGTGCAGCAGTGTCGGCATGACGGCGATCCCACACCAATGCGCCACCGCCTCGCACCCCGTTTTCGGGCGCGCCACGGCGGACGGGCTACGGTGGCCCTTTCACCGCACACGCAAGGCGCGTCGCAAGGCGGCGCGCTCCACAGAACCAGAGCACGATCCGAGTGAGGCCGGTCCCCCGGCTGAGAGGTGTCTGACAGTGACGACCGTCGCTTACCAGGGCGAATTCGGCTCCAACTCGGCGGCCGCCACCCAAGCGCTGTTCCCCGGCAGCGCCGAGCTGCCCTGCTCCAACTTCGAGCAGGCCCTCGACGCCGTGACGCTGGGCGCCGCCGATCTGGCGGTCATCCCGGTGGACAACTCCGCGGCGGGCCGCGTCGCCGACGTGCACCATCTCCTGCCGGAGTCCGGCCTCTTCGTCATCGGCGAGTACTTCCTCGCCATCCACTTCGACCTGGTGGGCGTCCCCGGCGCCGGCCTCGACGACCTGGAGTGCGTGCGCAGCCATGTGCACGCACTCGGCCAGTGCCGCAAGGTGCTGCGCGAGGGCGGCTGGCGCACGCTCGTCAGCGACGACACGGCCGGCGCCGCCCGCGAGATCGCCGAGCTGGGCGACCCGCGCCACGCGGCGCTCGCCCCGCCCGCCGCCGCCGCGCACTACGGCCTCGACGTGCTGCGCGCCGGGGTCGAGGACGACCCGGACAACACGACGCGGTTCGTGGTCCTCTCCCGGGAGGCCGCCTTCGCGCCGCTCGACGCGGGCCCGACGATGACGAGCCTCTTCTTCGCCGTGCGGAACATCCCCAGCGCCCTGTACAAGGCGCTCGGCGGCTTCGCGAGCAACGCGGTGAACCTCACCAAGATCGAGAGCTATCAGATAGGCGCCGGGCTCAACCCGAGCTGCTTCTACGTCGAGGTCGAGGGCCACCCGGACGAGCCGCGCGTCGCCCTCGCCCTCCAGGAGCTGCGGTTCTTCTCCTCCGAGGTGCGCATCCTCGGCGTGTACCCGGCGCACCCGCACCGCCGCCAGGAACCCACCGCCTAGGGCCTGTCTGACAATTCCCGTCGTCGCCCGGAGGGCGGCCCTGCGGCGTCTGGTGCGTGCTCTGGGGGTCCCCCCGGCCGAAGGCTGGGGGAGTGCCGGGTGCGAGGCCTCGTACTGGACGTACTTGGCCTTGTGCCCGGTGCGGCGAGAGTGCGTGCCAGGCGTCGCGGGGCTGGGGGTACCTCCCGGCCGGAGGCTGGGGGAGGGAATTGTCAGACAGGCCCTAGAGGCGGACGTCACCGCACCCGCGTGACCGTGGCGTGCCGGGTCGTGCCCGCCACCACCTCCACCACCAGGCCGCGCCCCGTCGTCGTGTACGTCTCGCCGTCGTCCGTGCGCGCCCGGCGGCCGGGGCCCGACTCGGTGATGTGGCGGGCCATGTCGGCGGCGACCGGGGCGATCACCGTCTGGGAGAGCAGGTGGCGTCCGTCGGGGAGGCGCACGACGACCCGGAGCGGCTGGACCGCGGGCCCGACGTAGCCGACGACCTCCGCGTCCACGGTCTGGCTGTGCCGCGCCGTCCGCCACACCCGGTCGGGCCGATAGGGCGACTCCGCGCGCTTCGCGACGACGCCCTCGACGCCCTGCGCCTGGAGCTGTTCGAACCAGACGCGCGCCACCTCCGCGTCGTCCGTCGCGGGCACCGGCCGGATCGGCGGCTGCGCGTCCGCCAGGACGTCGAGCAGCGCGGCGCGCCGCTCCCGGTAGGGCCGCGCGCGCAGGTCCACGCCGTCCACGGCCAGGCAGTCCCACACCGCGTAGTACGCGGGGTACTCCGCCGCCAGCGCGGACGCCCGGCGGGGCGTCGCGTTCCCCCGGGCCTCGGCCGCGGCGAGGTCGAGGCGGCCGTCGATCCAGACGACGGCCTCGCCGTCGAGGACGGTCCCGGGGCGCAGCGCGCTCTGCGCGGCGGCCACCAGGTCCATCCACGCGGTGGTGAGGGTGCGCCCGGAACGCGCGTGGCACTTGGCCCCCTCCTCGGTGCGGTGCATGACGAGCCGCTGGCCGTCGAACTTGGGCTCGTACCACCAGTCGGCTCCGGTGGGCAGCGTGGGCACGGACTCGGCGAGCGCGACAGCGACAGGAAACTCCACAGGACAAGGCTTGCCGAGGTGAGCCGGGAGCGCAGTCCCGGCTAGGCCGTTCGTTCCTCGGGCCCGCCGCTACGCCGCCTCGTAGTGGTGGGCGCGTCCGCCGCGCCACGTCACCCAGGCCGGGTTGTCGAGGATCGCTTCCGCGTCGGCGAGCCCGGCGCGCCGCAGGAACTCGACGACGTCGGCGTCGGAGTGCGCGAGGCCGAGGATGTGGCCGCGCGCCGTCACCCGCCGGCCGCCCGTGCGCGACGGCGGATGGACGATGATCGGGGCGCTCGTCATGGTTCCAGGGTGGCCGGTCACCGCCCCTTCCGCGACTTTATGAACCAGGCCACGGCCAGGACGACGACGATGACGATGATCAGCAGCTTCATGTCGTCCCTGTGCCCTGGACGGGGCGAGTCAGTCCGCCCGGACCCGGGACCGCGTTGTTTAAGTTTCACGCATCGGGTAGGCTCGCCCACGATCTTGAAAGTTCAAGTTGTACATCGCGATGCCGTGCACGCACACGCCGACCCGTCGGAAGGAACCCCCACATGACCTCCCTCCTGACCCGCCCGTCCGCCTCGGAGACCGGTCCCGAGGACGCGTCCCCCCACGCCTACGACATCGGCCTTCTCGTCCTGCGCCTCGCGCTCGGCCTGACCATCGCCGCGCACGGCGCGCAGAAGCTGTTCGGCTGGTTCGGGGGCGGCGGCATCGAGGGCACCGGCCAGTTCTTCGCGCAGAGCGGCTATCCGTCGGGGAAGGCCATGGCGGTGATCGCCGGGCTCAGCGAGACCCTCGGCGGGCTCGGCCTCGTCCTCGGTCTCCTGACGCCGCTCGCCGGCGCGGCCGTGCTCGGCACCATGATCAACGCGCTGGCCGTCAAGTGGGGCGGCGGCTTCTTCGCGCCCGCCGGCGTCGAGTACGAACTGCTCCTCGCCGCCGGGGCCGCCGGGCTCGCCCTCACCGGTCCCGGCCGGATCGCCGTCGACCGCCACCTGCCCGGCCTGCGGGCGCACCGCCTGCGCTACGGCGTCGCCGCCGTGGTGCTCGCGCTCGTGATCGCGGGGCTCGTCCTGCTCATCCGCAAGTAGCGCCGCGTCACACCTTCTGCGGGCGGACGGTGAGGATCTGCTCGGCGTAGCCGACCGGACCCCGTACGTCGTGCAGGACGGTGCTGGTCACCCCGTGTCCGGCCGGGCCGAACGTCACCGTGGTGTCCAGGCCCGTCCAGCGGCCCTCGGGCTGCCGGTGCAGATGCACGGTGAGATCGACGTTCGGGAACATCCACTCGGCGGGCGACTGCCGTACGGCGATGCCGTTCGCGGTGTCGACCAGGGCGATGTAGGACGCGAGGGCGCTGCTCGGCTGCCCGGCCACCAGGTCGAGCGGCGTGGAGATCCAGGCGGTCGTGCGGCCGGGCCGCGGCGGCGCGGTCGGGCGGACGTCGACCGAGGCGATGTACCCGCCCGGCCACTCCTCGTGCAGCGCCCAGGACGCGAGCCCCTCGGGCGGGGTGAGCGGGTCCTGTCCGCCGCCCGCGACCCGGGCGGTGTCGCCCGGCGCGAGCAGCCAGGCACGGGCCCGCACCACGGCCCGGCCCGCGATGACCACGACGGCTTCGAGCAGTTCGATGGTGCGGCCGGGCCGGACCGTCTCCACCTGTATCTCGCACTCCTCCAGGCCGAGGCGCCCGAGGATGTCGAAGCTGATCCGCGCGAGGACCAGCCGGTTCGGCTCGGGGCGCGCGGCCAGGTGGCGTTCGACGGCATGCACGACGAGCCCGCCGAGCGGGCTGAAGTGCTGCTCGTCCGGGTCCCAGGCGCCGCTCGCGTGCGAGGTCGGCTTGTAGCGGTGGGCGTCGATCGGCTCGTAGTAGCTGTCGGTGCTCAACGGACGTGTTCCTTCCGGCCGGTGCGTGATGATCAACGTAGCCGAGCGGTCACCCGGCACGGCACGCTGCCATGTGCGGCCGGTCGGCGAAGCCGCGGCGCGGCGGCGGCCCGCGCAGGGGGCCGGGGAGGGCACGCGACGGAGGCTTCCCGCACGTCAGTAGCATGACCCGCATGTTGGCCTACGTCCCGGCGCTCGTCTGTTTCCTCGTGTTCTGCTTCGGAGTGCTGGTCGACCGGCGCCGGGTCAGCAATGCCGTCTTCCTCGGGCTCGCGATCGTGTTCGCGGCGACCGCGCTGTTCCTGCGACTGGCCGCGGAGCGACCGCAGTTGGGCAGCGACGTGGCGATAGCCCTGCTGGTGCTCGCGGCGCTCGGTGTCGTGGCCCTCGCCTGGTTCCTGCTCGTCAACGGCGTCACGATGGTGCGCAAGGAGGGCCGGAGCCCGGCCAACCTGCTGTCCCTGGGCGCGGGTCTCGCCCTGGTCGCGCTGCTCGGCCTCCTCGTCACCGCCCTGGTCCTGCACACCCGCACCCTCCTCGTGGCGGCGGCGACCGCGGTCGTGCTGACGGGGCTCGTCGTCTTCCTGTTCGCCTGCTTCCTCCTCTACGCCCAGCTCTACGAAAGGGTCCGCATCCGGCGCAGGGCCGACTACGTCGTGGTCCTCGGCTCCGGTCTGACCGGCGGCGACACCGTGCCGCCGCTGCTCGCGAGCCGCCTCGACCGGGCCCGCGAGGAGCACGCCAGACTGTCCCGGCGAGGAAGGCGGCCCGTCCTGCTGACCTCCGGAGGACAGGGTCCCGACGAGAAGCTGCCCGAGTCCCACGCGATGGCCGACTACCTGATCGCGCGCGGTGTCCCGGCGGACCTCGTCGAGCGCGAGGACCGCTCGACCACCACCGAGGAGAACCTGCGGTTCAGCAAGGCCCTGATGGAGCGGGCGAAGCCGGACTACCGGTGCGTGATCGTCACCAACAACTACCACGTGTTCCGCGCCGCCGTGACGGCCCGCCGCACCGGCGTCCGCGGCCATGTGATCGGCGCCCGCACCGCCTCCTACTTCTGGCCGAGCGCCATGATCCGCGAGTTCGTCGCGCTCCTGCTGACCTACCGCCGCACCAACGCCGCGATCTTCCTCCTGCTCGTCCTCGGCGGCCTGGCCATCTGGTGGCTCGGCTGGTCGCCCTCCGCACGCGTCTGAGGCCCATGAGTCGTGCGGTCCGCCTGACGCGCGCGGCAATGCGGCGTACCGTCAACGGATGGACGGCGAGACGTGGTTGGCGTCCTGCCACCCTGATCCTGTGGACGTACAGCGGCAGTGGGAGCGGCCCCCGCACGTGGCCCGGATCCCCACCGGCCGCCGCTTCGACGCGCTGCGGCTGACCCAGCCGCTGGCGCTGACGGTCCTGTGGGAGCTGGGCGGCCTCGCCGAGAAGGTGCCGGTCCTCGAACAGCACGACGGACCGCGCCCCGTCTTCTCCATCCTGGCCCACCTCGACGACGACCCCGGTGCCTGGCCGCCGCAGCCGCCCTCCTCGTCCCTCCTGACGACCGGCGGGAGCATCCTCGTCCCGTCCCCGAACGCGGACGCCCTCACCGGCGTCCAGCTCCACGCCCTGCTGTGGCGTACCCCGCCGGACGGCAGCGGGCACCTGGCCGACCCCGGCGCACTGCGCGAGGCCCTCGCCCGCGCCCGGGACACCGACCGGCAGAGCGCCCGCATCCGGGCCGCCCGGTCCGCCTTCTACGGGGCCAAGCACCGCCGCACGTGACCTGGCCTGCGGGCCGGTGGAACGCCGCTCAGTCGCCGTGCGGTTCGCCCGGCGCGGTGAGCAGGCCGACGTCCACCGTCCGCGCCACGATCCGCGCGCACAGCTCCGGCAGTGTCAGACGCCGGGCCCGGGCGTGGGCGCGCAGGCGCTCCAGGGCCGCGTCCGGGACGATGCCGAGGTGGGCCGCGAGCGCCCCCTTGGCCTGCTCGACGGCGATGCGGCGGCTGATGTCCGTCCGCAGGCGGTCGGCCCGGTCGGCCAGTTCCCGGTGCAGGTGGCGGTGGACGATCCCGAGGGTGGTGGCGTCGGCGAGGATCTGGGCCACGCGCAGGTCGGCCGGGCGCAGCCGCCCCGGCGCGGTGTCGAAGACGCCGACGGCGCCGACGGTCTCCCCGCGCAGCCGCATCGGCAGGGCGGCCACCGCGCCGAACCCGGCGGCGCGGGCCGCCCCGGTGAAGTGCGGCCAGCGCTCCGCGGCGGCCCGCGTACGCAGGTCCACCGGGCCGACGGCGTCGTGCCCGGCGCAGCAGTCACGGCCCGGGCCCTCGTCGAACTCGGCCTCGGCCGCGCCCAGTTCACCGACCGTGCGCGTGGTGGCGGTGGCCGCCACGAGCCGCCTCCGGTCGTCGACGAGGACCACCCCGGACGCCGCGACGCCGAGCAGCTCCACCACGTACGCGGTCAGCACGCGCAGGAGGTCGACGAGGTGGAACTCGTCCGTCGCCGTGTCCGTCAGCTCCAGCACGGCGCGGGCCAGGCGCTCGTCCCGCTGCCGCTGCTCCATGGTGTCCCCCGCACGACGCGGCCGGGCACGGTTCCTCGCCGAACCGCGCGGCCCTCCGTCCATTCTGGAGCCATCGGGCCCCGTGGGGAACGGTCGCGGGGTCAGTGCCGCGCGCGCCTGCCGAGCCAGGCCGTGGCGGCGGCGACGGACGCGAGCGCCGAGAGACCGGCGACGGGGTGGCGGGAGACGGCGGCCTGCCAGGAGCGGCCGTGGGAGGCGTCGTCGAAGACGCCGTGGGCGCCGTGGAGTCCGTCCTCGGTCCGGTCGACCGGTTCGAACAGGTTGCTCCGGCCGGTCGGCGGCCGCTGGTCGGTCTGCTGGGAGTCGAAGCCCGTACGCGCGAGATAGCGGTCGAGCAGCGCGGGGACGAGGCGGTTGGCCCACAGGGTCGCCACGGTGCTGGCGCCGATGTAGTACTGCTTGCGGCGCGGACGGTCCGCCGCGTGCAGGACGCCCCGGGCCGCGACCTCCGGCTGGTAGATGGGGGCGACGGGCTGCGGGTGCCAGGGCAGCTTGGAGGAGACCCAGGAGAACTGCGGGGTGTTGAGAGCGGGCATCTGCACGACGGTGACGTGCACGTTGCTCTTGCGGTGCAGCAGTTCGGTGCGCAGGGACGACGTGAAGCCGTTGATGGCGTGCTTGGCGCCGCAGTACGCCGACTGCAGCGGCACCGACCGCTCCCCGAGGGCGGAGCCGACCTGCACGATCGTGCCGCGGTCGCGGGGCAGCATCCGCTGGAGCGCGGCGCGGGTGCCGTTGACGAAGCCCAGGTATGTGACCCTGGTCGCCCGTTCGAACTCCTCGGCGGTGACCTCGTCGAACGGCGCGAAGACGGTGCTGAACGCGCAGTTGACCCAGATGTCGATGGGCCCGAACGTCTGCTCGGCGGCGTCGGCGGCGGCCTCCACCTGCGCCGCTTCGGCGACGTCGGCGACCTGGACGAGGGGCCGGCCGCCGAGCGCCTCGACGTCCTTGGCGGCGGAGTCCAGTCCGGCCCGGCCGCGGGCGATCAGGACGACGTTGGCGCCGCGCTCGGCGAACATGCGGGCGGTGGCGCGGCCGATCCCGGCGCTGGCGCCGGTGATGACGACGGTCTGGGGCATGGTTCGGGTCAGCTCCTTGCTCGGTGGTCCGCGCCGTGGGCCCCGGGGGCCCCGGCGAGACGGGCGGTGGTCTCCAACAGGAGGGCGTGGACGAAGGCTTGCGGCAGGTTGCCGCGGAGTTGGCGCTGGGCGACGTCGAACTCCTCGGCGTACAGGCCGGACGCGCCGCACGCGCCACGGTTGCGTTCGAACCAGCGGTGCGCCTCGACCGGGTCGCCCTGGCCGTGCTCGGCGAGCGCCATGACGAACCCGCACAGGAGGAACGCGCCCTCGGCGTCGGCGAGGGGCCGGTCGTCGTGGCGGAACCGGTACATGAAGTGGTCCTGCGCGAGCCGCTCGCGGCAGACGGCGAGCGTGGCGCGGGTACGGGCGTCGTCGGCGGGCAGCGCGCCACGGACGGCGGGAAGCAGCAGGGCGGCGTCGACGGCGGGGTCGTCGGGCGCGCGCTGCCAATGCCCGTCGGGGTGGACGGAGGTGGCCTCCGTGGCGGTGAGGATCGCACCGGCGAGCGCGGTGCAGATGGCGGCGAGCGGGTGGCGGGGCGCGGCGCGGGCGAGCGCGTGCAGCCCGGCGACGCAGATGAGGCGGCTGTGCGTCCAGGCCCGGGGATCCAGCTCCCAGATGCCCGCGTCGGGCTCCCGCCAGCGCTCGGCGACGGCCCGGACCGCGGCGTCTGCGGCCTTCCAGCCGTCGGCGTCGAGGCGGTCGAGGCGCTGGGCGGCGGCGAACAGGAGCAGCGCCTCGCCGAAGCAGTCCAGCTGGAACTGCTCGCGCACGCGGTTGCCGATGCGGCTGTGGCCGCCGGGGTAGCCGGGCAGGTCCAGCTCCTTCTGGCCGGGGACGGGGTCGCCGTGGATCGTGTAGGCGGGGGTGAGGCGCGCGCCGTCGGCGCGCAGCCGTTCGCCGGTGAACCGCACGGCGGCGTCGAGCAGGTCGTGGGCGCCGGCGGCCGCGGCGGCCTGTCCCGCGTAGCTCTGGTCGCGGATCCAGACGTAGCGGTAGTCGTAGTTTCGGCCGGCCTCCGCGCGTTCGGGAAGGCTGGTGGTGGCCGCGGCGACCATGCCGCCGTCGCGCGTGGTCAGGCCGCGCAGGAGGGTGTAGGCGCGGCCCGCGTCGTCGGCGGCGATGGTGTCGCCAAAGGCGGGCCGCGCCTCGCGCCAGGCCCGTTCCGTCCTGGCCCACTCCCCCGCGGCGTGCGGCGGTTCGTCCGGGAGCGGCCGGTCGGAGCATTCGAGGACGAGGTCGCGCCGTTCGCCGGGCTCCAGCACGAGGTCGGCGACGAGGCCCTCATCCCCGGGGGTCGCTTCGGGCGCGCCCTGCCAGCGCAGCCGGAGCCGGCCGGTGCGCAGGTGCCAGACGTCCTGGTCGTCGCGGTGGGCGTCGGCGAGCGGGGCGCGGCCGTAGTCGCAGCGCGGGTCCAGGACGACGCGCAGGCGGGCGGCGCCCGCGACGGCGTGGATCCGCCGGAGCAGGACCAGGCGCCGTTCGTCGCCGGGGAAGGCGAGGGTGTCGCGGCACTCGACGACACCATCGGTGGTGACCCAGCGGTTGCGCCAGATCAGCGTGCCGGCCTCGTAGTGACCGCCGGGCACCCACCGTCCGTGCGGCGTCACGGCGTAGACGCCTCCGCCGCCGATGAGCGAGGCGAACACCGCGTCGTCGTGCCAGGCGGGCGCGCACAGCCAGTTCAGCGCCCCGTCCGGCCCGACCAGCGCGCCACGCTCACCGTCGGCGAGCAGCGCGTAGTCGTGCAGCGCGTGGGGCGGGAACGAGGTGCCGGGGGTGCGGGTCACGGGTACGGCCTCCTGGAGGCGGGCGGCGGGGGCGGGGCGGGAGGCCGGGTGGCGGGCGTCATCGGCGTCGCAGGGCGCGGCCGGTGGCCCGCGGCAGGCCGAGCGCCTGCGCGTCGACGTCCTCCTGGCTGTCGCCGGTGTACTGCACCATCAGCCGGACCTCGCCGTCGAAGCGGGCCTCGCCGTCCGCCTCCGCGCGCAACGCCGGGGCGGGGACGCGGGTGGGGCTGGGCATGGGGCGGGCCGCCTTCCTGGACGCTCGACGGGACGGTCGTGGCCGCGGGGCGCCCGTGGCCACCGGCGCGTGTCCAGCCTCGCACCGCGCGGGGGCGCTGTCGCGGCGCGCGTGGCCGGGTGCGTCAGGGTCTGTTCCGCCTGTCACGGCGGTGCCACGCCAGGGCGAGGACGGCGAAGGCCAGGACCACGATCAACACCTGCGCCCACAGCGGCACGAAGTCGGGGGCGCTGCCCCCTCTCGCCAGTACGACGGGCTCCATGGGCCCCGGATGCCCGGAGCGGGGCCGGCGACACGTGCGCCCAGTCGGGTGGTCGCTGGACTGCCCGCCCCGACATGCGCGCGGCGGACGACCGGCTCACCGTGGGTCGTGTTCCACCCATGGAACCACCCGCACAGAACCATTCGCACAGAACCACTCGTACAGACAAGGAGCCGTCATGGCCGACCGCAGCAACATCCAGGACCCGACGTTCGACCCGTTCGACCCGCAGGACGAGCGAGGCCGCCAGGAGCCGGGGCGCGACCGTCAGGACCGGGAGCGCGACAGGCGCCGCGAGGACGACACGCAGCCCCTGCTTCCCGAGGACGGCCGGGAGGACGGCTACCGCTGACCCGCGGGCACACGCGGAGCTGACCGACGGCGCCCCGGACCGGATCCCTCCCCGGTCCGGGGCGCCGCTCGCCGATTGCCGGGCGCGATCGGGGGCAGAGGGGTGCGCGGAACACAGCCGGGCGCGTGCGGAACCGAGGGGGAACGATGGGTACGGCGACCAAGGTCCCCGAGACCCGCGACATGCGGGGCGACGAACTCTCCGGCGACGAGGCGTACGAGGCGCTGCGCCGCTACGGCGGCCGCCAGTTGCTGCGGGACGCCTTCGTCCGGTTCCGCTACGCGGACGGGTTCAGCCACTCCCGCGCGCTGGCGCTGCAGACGGTGCTCGCGCTGATCCCGCTCGCCATCGTCTTCGTCGGCCTGTCGACGACGCTGCACACCGAGAGCGTCGGGCGCTTCGCGGAGGAGACCATCCACCGGATCGCGGCCGGGCCGAGCGCGAAGATCGTCGACGACGCCCTCGCCAGGAGCCGCCGCACCGCCGACGGCGGCACCCAGGTGGCCCTCTGGTTCGCGCTGGCGTTCTCGCTGTCCAACATCACCACGGCGATGTGCCAGGTCGAGCGCGGCGCCAACCGCATCTACGGCAACGAACGCGACCGGCCCTTCGTGCAGAAGTACGCGCGCGGTCTCGTCATGGCGCTCGGCGCCGGGCTCCCGCTCGGCCTCGGCTTCGTCATGATGGTGGCGGGCGGCGACCTGGCAGCGGCGGCGGTCTCCGTCTACGGCCTCGGCGACGGTGCCGGCGCCGTCTGGGGCGTCCTGCGCTGGCCCCTCGGCCTGCTGCTCGCGCTGATCTCGGCGAGCGCGATCTTCCGGCGCTCGCCGCGCCGCCGCCAACCGGGGTACACCTGGCTGGCGTTCGGGGCCGCCGTGTACCTGGTGCTGTGGTCGCTGCTGACGTGGGCGCTGAGCCTGTACCTCTCGCTCAGCGGCTCCTTCGACACCGTCTACGGGCCGCTCAGCGCGTTCATGTCCCTGCTCCTGTGGGCGTATCTCACCTCCGTCGCGCTGTTCCTGGGGCTGTCGTTCGCGGCGCAGCTCGAAGCGGCCCGCGCCCTGCGCCCGGGCCCGGCGGAGCCCGACCCAGGCGTCTGAGCGCGGGCCGCCTCAGGCATCGCCCATGACCAGACCCTCGATGGTGTGCTTCTGCGTGATCGGCGTCAGCTTCTCGACGACCGGGCAGTCCAGGTGGCGGCGGACCCGCTCGGGCAGCGTCTCCCAGAACGCGCGGGTGACGGCGGTGTCGTGGCGGTCGGCGTTGTTCGCCTCGGGCCCGTCGAGGCCGAGGACGAGGACGGGCCGCGCCTTCGCGGACTCGTTCTTCGTGCCGCGGTGGATGGTGAGCGCGGTGCGGGCCGAGATGTCGCCGCGCTGGGGGTACTTGCGCACGGCGCGCTGCTCGTAGCGGCCGTAGCGCTCGCGGGGCGGGAACATGCCGTGCTCGAAGTCGGGTCCGTCGTCCCAATGGGTGCCGGGCGCGATCTCGAAGGGGCCCATGTCCTCGGCGGTGTCGACGGCGGTGACGTTGAACGCCAGGGAGGTCAGGCGGCGTTCGGCGCGCGTCTCGTCGGGGATCGGGAAGTCGCGGTGCCAGGGCTGATTGACCGCGCCCTCCAGCGGGACGTCGAAGCCGAGTTCGACGATGCGGTAGTCGGGGCCGAGCACGGCGGTGGCGACGGAGCGGACCCAGGGGTGGTCCACGAGGTCTACGAAGCCGCGCAGTTGCTCGGGGTGGATCTCCACGTAGTAGCGGTGCGGGCCGCGGCCCACGGCTCCGTCGGGCCGGGCGCGCGCCTCCTCGAAGGCGGTCTCGATGTCCTCGCGCAGCCGGTCGGCCCACTCCTCGGTGAAGGCGCCCTTGCGCGCGGTGATGCCGTCCTCGTACAGGTTCGCGACGTCCTGGGCCACGTCCACGTCGGTCATCCTTGCCTCCTCGCAAGCCGTGCTTTCGTCTCCGCTCCACATTGCATCGTTGCATGCAACGTTGCAATACCCTTTGGCGCAGAGAAGTCCGGCAGACCGGTCATGAAAAGATGACGCGGTGAGCAGTCGTCTGAAAGATGTGGCCGCCCGGGCCGGGGTCTCCGTGCGCACCGTGTCCAACGTCGTCAGCGGCAGCGCCGCCGTGGCGCCCGAGACCCGGCAGCGCGTCCAGGAAGCGCTCGACGCGCTCGGCTACCAGCCCAACCTCGCCGCCCGCAGCCTGCGCGCCGGCCGCACCGGCATCATCGGCCTCGCCATCCCCGAACTGCACTCCCCCTACTTCGGCGAGCTCGCCGGGCTCCTCGTCGACGAGGCGCGGCGCCGCTCGTGGACCGTCATCATCGACCAGACGCGGGGCGACGCCGACGCCGAGCGCCGCCTGCTCACCCAGGGCGGCGGGCGCGTCGTCGACGGCCTCATCATCAGCCCCTGGGCCCTCGACCCGGCCGAACTCGCCGCCACCGCACCGGCCGTGCCGCTCGTCCTGCTCGGCGAGCGCAGCCCGCACGGGGCCGCTGACCACGTCGCCGTCGACAACGTCACCGCCGCCGACGAGGCGACCAGCCACCTCATCGGCCTCGGCCGGCGCCGCGTCGCCGCCATCGGGCTCCAGCCCCACCTGCACAACGGCACGGCCCTGCAGCGCGCCGAGGGCTACGTCCGCGCGCTCGACCGGGCCGGGCTGCCGCAACTCCCGGGCGCACAGCGGCCGGTGGCCGCGCTGCACCGGGCGGACGGCGCCCGCGCGATGACCGAACTCCTCGACGGCGGCACCGCGCCCGACGCCGTCTTCGCGTTCAGCGACGAACTCGCCCTCGGCGCCCTGCACGTGGCGCACGAGCGGGGCCTGCGCGTCCCCGAGGACGTCGCGATCGTCGGCTTCGACGACATCGAGGACGGCCGCTACAGCCACCCTCCCTTGACCACCATCGCCCCGGACAAGCGGCAGATCGCCGAACGCTCCCTGCAATGCCTGGCCGACCGGATATACAGCCCCGGCAACGACGTCCCGCCGCAGGAGCTGATCGTGCCGCACCGTCTGATCGGGCGCGGCACGGCCTGAGCGCGAGGGCCGACATCCGCTGAGGATGCGGGGCGGCCAGGTCACAGGAGGCCGGGTCACATAGAATCTGCGGCCATGTCGAAGCCTGACGAACTGCTCACCGTGCTCGCGGCCACCGTGGAGTCCGAACAGAGCACGCAGATGTCCCTGACGGTGGTCACCGGCGGCACTGTCATCACCGGCCGCCTCGCACCGGAGGCGATCTGGCGCCAGCGGGTCTCGGAGGTCCTCAAGGACTCGGACCAGCTCGGCCCGTTCGCGACCGCCTTCACCTCCCTGGAGGCGGACGGGGCGCCCGCGCCGCACACGACCCCCACCCACCTGCACTTCCACGTCGCACGGATCCTCCAGGGGACCATGGGCATCCCCGAGACGGGCGGGATGTACCGGGTCGCCATCTCGGACGTCAACGCGTGGACGGTCGGGGACTTCAGCTACTCCGATCACTGACGGCCGCTCGCGGTCCCGTTAGCCACGGGGCCGCGAGTGGCATACACCCGGCAAGAAGATCGTCCGCCTTCCTCTTGCCCGGGAGTGCTGTGTGATGCCCCTCCGCAGACGACTGCTGTCCGCCGCGGTCACGCCGCTCGTCATCGGCGTGGCCGCCTCGGCGGCGGGTGCCGCCCCGCGGCCGCCCGCGCTCTCGCACCACCGCCCGGCCGTCGCCGCGCGCACGGCGACGGTCGTCACGGAACTGAGCGCGCGGGAGACCCCGGCCGGTGCCGCGTCGACGGTGCGGGTCAAGGGGCGGCTCGTCGAGGGCGACACCCTGCTCTTCCCCCTGGCACGGCTCGCGGTCTCCGTGGAGGTCAGCGGCGAGGCCGACGCCGCGCCGCAGCGGTGCAACACCACCACGAGCCGCGAGGGCCGGTTCACCTGCGTGTTCCGTGTGACGCCGCGTCGGATGACCGAGGCGACGGTCACCTTCCGGGGCAACGCCCTGTTCGCGCCGGGGAAGGCCACCACCACCATCGCGGCGGACCCGCCGGGCGCGGCGCCCGCACCGGCCCCCTCCGGGGTGCCGTCGGCGGACGCCGCCACCACTGCGGCCACTAGCCCGACCGCAGCCAGGGAATGACTCCTACGGGTGGCGGCGACCGGCCCGTGCCGGTGCGTCGCCGTCCCTGCCGGGGCCCCGCGGGCACGGTCGGACCATGTCGATTCTGTCTCCGGGACGCCTCGCCCCGCGTCCGACCGCCCTGACCCTCGCCCTGGCCGCCGGGCTCTGTCTGGCCGCGCCGGGGGCCGCCGCCGCGGCGGAGCCGTCCCCCGCGGACGGCGTGACGATCCCCACGGCCGAGGCCCCGTTCAGCCCCGGCGGCCCGGCGTTCAGCCGGAACACGGCGGACTTCACAGGGGGCCGCGTCGTCTACACCACCACCGCGTCCGGCTTCGACGCCTCGGGCACCGCCTACTTCGAGCAGACGGTCATGACGGTCGGACCCGACGGGCCGAAGTGGTCGACGACCCGCACGCATTCCTGACGCCTGCCGTGCCGCACAGGCGTGTGCCCCGGAGTCCTGGACTCCGGGGCACACGCCTCGTTCCGGCTCGGCGGCCGGAGCGCGTCAGGAGTGCGAGCCCACCGTGGTGCCGGAGGCACCCGTCGGGCCGGCCTGCTTGGTGGTGGTGACGAAGTAGGCCTTGCCGTCCCGGCCGAAGCCGCTGAACGTCGCGGAGGTGCGGCCGCCGTTCACCGTCGCGGAGTTCGTCGCCTTCCCGTAGCCGGGGCCGTCGTGGCCCGGGCCGTCGTGGGCCGACGCCAGGCCGGCGCTGCCGATGACGAGGGGGGTGACGAGGGCGCCGACAGCGACGTACTTGGCAATCTTGCGCATCCGGTGCGGTCCTTTCAGAGTTCGCCGGCCCGGGGACGAGCGCCCGGCACCGTTGCCGGGTCGGTGGAAGGGGCCACGCTTCCGCCGCGTTCGACGTTGCCGGGTCCGTGTGCGCTCCGCATCCGCTGCCGTCACTGTGCGTGAGATACAAGGGCAGGGATCTCTCCGTCACACACCGCCTCTGACCTGCACAAATGTGCGATCAGCCGGTGCCTGCCCATTTGGGGGAATTCCCCCGTACGGCGGTCTTCCCGCCCGGGCCCGGACCGGCGGGTTCAGGGCTCCTCCGGGCCGTCCTCGTCGAGGACGAACCAGACGGTCTTGCCCTCCGGTTCGGGGCGCACGTTCCACTGGTGGGCGAGCAGGTCGAGCAGGACGAGGCCGCGCCCGGAGGAGGACAGCTCGCCGGGGGCGCGCCGGTGCGGGACGTCGTCGCTGCGGTCGGTGACCTCCACGCGCAGCCGCCGCTGCCCCGGGGGACCGCTGATCTCGGCGCGCAGGACCGCGGCGTGCTCGGTGTGGACCAGGACGTTGCCGAGCAGCTCCGAGGCGAGCAGGACGGCGGTGTCGATCTGCTCGGGCCGCGCCCAGTCGTGGAGCAGTCCCTGAAGCTCGATGCGGGCCTCGCTGAGCGTCTCCGCCTGGTCCTGCTGCAAAGTGAGGCACAGGCGCCGCACGGGCGGGCCCGCGTGCGGCGCGGAGGGGTCGCGGCGCAGCAGGAGCAGGGCGATGTCGTCCTCGGTGATGGAGGCGGGCTGGTCGGGCGAGCGCGGGTCGCCGGGTGCGACGACGGCGCTCAGCAGCCGGTCCGCCATGGCGTCGAGGTCGTCGGGGGTGCCCGGGGAGAGGGCGCTGCGTACGCGGAGCCAGCCGGAGTACATGTCGTGGCCACCCGCCTCGATCAGGCCGTCGGTGCAGAGCATGAGGATCTCGTTCTCGCGCAGGCTGAGGACGTTGACCGGGTAGTTGTCTTCGCTGAGGTCGAGGCCGAGGGGCAGGCCGCCGCTGAGGTGCTTGAGCAGGCAGGTGCCGTCGGGGAGGCGCAGGACGGGGTGCGGGTGCCCGGCGCGGGCGATGCGGACGGTGCCGGTGGCGGGGTCGGCCTCCATGTAGATGCAGGTCGCGAAGCGGTCCTCGTCGAGTGCGGCGAGGAAGTGGGAGGCGCGGGTCAGGACGGCGTCGGGGCCGTGGCCCTCGATGGCGTAGGCGTGGATGGCGGTGCGGAGCTGCGACATGAGTCCGGCGGCGTGCATGTCGTGGCCCTGGACGTCGCCGATGACGAGGCCGAGGCGGCCGCCGGGCAGGGAGATGCAGTCGAACCAGTCGCCGCCGACCATGAGCCCGCCGCCGGTGGGCAGGTACCGGGCGGCGGTGGTGAGCCCCTCGACGCCGACGCCGGTTCCGGACATGCTGCTGCGCAGACTCCGGGAGAGGGCGCGGTCGGCCTCGCCGGTGTAGGAGTGCTCGACGCTCTGGCTGAGGAGGCGGGCGAGGGCGACGAGGAGCGCGCGCACCTTGTCGGTCATCCGCACCGGGGCGTCGAACGCGGCCATCCAGACGCCGGTGACCTGCCCGTACGTGGTCAGTGGCAGGAACGCCCACGCCTTGTGCCCCTCCCGGTCGGAGGGGGCGAAGGTGGCGGGCGAACGGCCGCGGTACTCCTCGGGGGAGCCGAGGAAGACGGGGCGGCCGGTCCGGGCGACCTGCGCCCCGGGGTAGTCGCTGTCCAGCGCCACCCGGAAGGCGGGGTCCTCGCAGCCGGGGAAGCCGAACTGGCCGACGCAGTGCAGGACGTCGCGGTCGGCGCGGAAGACGGCCTGGCCGCGCAGGGGCAGGGCGGGGTCGTACACGCGGGAGATCACGGCGAGGGCGTCGCCGAGAGACTCCGTACGGGCCAGCGCGTGCCCCGTGACGAGCAGGTCGGCGGCGCGGTGGCGGACCCGCTCGGCCGGATCGCCGGGCTCGTCGGCGGCCGGGCCCTCCATGCGGTTCAACTCCTCGACCTGGCGCACCTCGGCGGCGTACTCCGCGGAACGGCCGTGCTCGCGCCCCTCACCCACCTCGGGTACTCCCGTCTGTTCTCGCCGGTCACTATGTGCTGTTCCACCCCATGTTCCGCCGGTTCGCCGGGAAGCGCCCGCCCGCTCGCCGCGGCGTGGTCGCCCCGTCACCCCAGCGGCTGGTGCATTCGGGGGAACCACGCGCGCGCGGGAGCGCGCGTCCCGGAAGCGGCGGCGAGCCTGGGCTAGTCGTGGTCGTATCCCCCGCTGCGCGTATCCGTCGCCGGCACCGACGAAGAGAGCCACACCTGATGACGTCCTTGGAGAGCGCGGAGGCCGCGCCCGACGCACACAACTCGGAGAGTGCCCATCCGCGGCGCCCCGGCGCGGTCGTGGTGAAGTGGCTCACCACCACCGACCACAAGACGATCGGGACGCTGTATCTGACGACGTCGTTCGGGTTCTTCCTGGTCGGCGGCGTCATGGCGCTCTTCATGCGCGCCGAGCTGGCCAGGCCGGGGAACCAGATCCTGTCGAACGAGCAGTTCAACCAGGCGTTCACCATGCACGGCACGGTGATGCTGCTGATGTTCGCCACGCCGCTCTTCGTCGGTTTCGCGAACTGGATCATGCCGTTGCAGATCGGCGCGCCCGACGTGGCGTTCCCGCGCCTGAACATGTTCGCCTACTGGATGTACCTGTTCGGCTCGCTGATCGCGATGGGCAGCTTCCTGACCCCGCAGGGCGCGGCGGACTTCGGCTGGTTCGCCTACAGCCCGCTGTCGGACGCCGTGCACTCGCCGGGCATCGGCGGTGACATGTGGGTGATGGGCCTCGCCTTCCAGGGCTTCGGCACGATCCTCGGCTCGGTCAACTTCATCACCACCATCATCTGCATGCGCGCGCCCGGCATGACCGTGTTCCGCATGCCGATCTTCACCTGGAACGTGCTGCTCACGGCCGTCCTCGTCCTGCTGGCCTTCCCGGTGCTCGCCGCCGCGCTGCTCGCCCTGGAGGCGGACCGCAAGTTCGGGGCGCACATCTTCGACCCGGCGAACGGCGGGCCCTTGCTGTGGCAGCACCTGTTCTGGTTCTTCGGCCATCCAGAGGTGTACATCATCGCGTTGCCGTTCTTCGGCATCGTCTCCGAGGTGATCCCGGTCTTCAGCCGCAAGCCGATCTTCGGCTACTCCGGTCTGGTCGGCGCGACCATCGCCATCGCCGGTCTGTCGGTGACGGTGTGGGCGCACCACATGTACGTCACGGGCGGCGCGCTGCTGCCCTTCTTCTCGTTCATGACGTTCCTGATCGCGGTGCCGACCGGTGTGAAGTTCTTCAACTGGATCGGCACGATGTGGAAGGGCTCGCTGTCCTTCGAGACGCCGATGCTGTGGTCGGTCGGCTTCCTGGTGACCTTCCTGTTCGGCGGTCTGACCGGGGTCATCCTGGCCGCGCCGCCGCTGGACTTCCACGTGTCCGACTCGTACTTCGTGGTGGCGCACTTCCACTACGTCGTGTTCGGCACCGTCGTCTTCGCGATGTTCGCGGGGTTCCACTTCTGGTGGCCGAAGTTCACCGGCAAGATGCTCGACGAGCGGCTCGGCAAGATCACGTTCTGGACGCTGTTCGTCGGGTTCCACGGCACCTTCCTCATCCAGCACTGGCTGGGCGTCGAGGGGATGCCGCGCCGGTACGCGGACTATCTCGCGGCGGACGGCTTCACGACCCTGAACACCATCTCCAGCATCTCGTCCTTCCTGCTGGGCCTCTCGCTCCTGCCGTTCCTCTACAACGTCTGGAAGACCGCCAAGTACGGCAAGAGGATCGTCGTGGACGATCCCTGGGGCTACGGCCGTTCGCTGGAGTGGGCGACGTCCTGCCCGCCGCCGCGTCACAACTTCTGCACCCTGCCGCGCATCCGCTCGGAGTCGCCCGCGTTCGACCTGCACCACCCGAGCGTCGCGGCCCTGGACCAGAGCCAGAACCGGCACCGCAACGAGACCCACTCCGCATGAGCGCCGACCGCGACGTCGAGTCCGGCCTGCAGCGGATGGAGGGGTATCTGCTGTGGACGTCGAAGGTGACGGAGACCCGGGCGCAGGCCGAGGAGTTCACCCGGCGGCTGCCCTGGCTCACCACCGCGCAGCGCGAGGAGGTGGAGCGCGTCTTCACCGAGGAGCGCCTCGCGTTCCACAAGGCGGCGCTCGGACAGATCGCGGCCCGCGCGCGTGAGCTGCGCGGCGAGTACAACGAGCGCTACGTCCGGCTCAAGGCGCGCTGCCTCGGGTGGTGCGTGGGCGGTGTCGGCGCGGTCGTCGCCCTGTGCGCGTACGTCACGTTCTCGTACGTCGCCCAGAAGTGAACCGGGGCCGTACACCTGCCGGTGGTCGCGGCGGTGTACGGCCCCTGTGCGTGCTGCCCCTCCGCGCCTCAGGGTGCGGGGGTGACCTGTCCGGCCTCCTCGGCCGGGGTCTTCGCGCCGGAGGAGCGGATCACCTCGGAGCGGCGGGTGCCCCGGTCCAGAGCGCCGCCGGTGACCGCGAGGGCGAGGCCCGCGACGGCGAGCACCGCGCCGACGAGGTTGGGCGAGGCCCAGCCCCAGCCCGCCGAGATGGCGAGGCCGCCGAGCCAGGCGCCGCCCGCGTTGGCGAGGTTGAAGGCGGAGTGGTTGGAGGCCGCCGCCATGGTCGGCGCCTTCTCCGCCTTGGCCATGAGCAGCATCTGCACGGGTGTGGTGATGAGGGAGCCCAGCGCGCCGATGGCGGTGATCGTGACGAGCGCGGGCACCGTGCTGTGGACGGTGAAGTAGAACGTCACCAGGGCCACCGCGAGCAGCGCGAGACCGCCGTAGAGCGTCGGGCGCAGGGCGCGGTCCGTGAGCGGGCCGGCGAGCAGCGTGCCGAGCGTCATGCCGACGCCGTAGAGCGCGAGGACCAGCGTGGTCGAGGCGTCGGAGATGCCGGTGACGTGCGTCAGCATCGGTACGAGGTAGCTGTAGACGGCGAAGAACCCGCCGAAGCCGACGACGGCGGTCGCGAGGCCGATGACGACCTGCTTGTTGCCCATCGCGCGCAGCTCGTGCCGGATGCCGGACTGCTGCCCGCGCGGCTGGTGCGGGACGAACAGCGCGAGCGCGATCAGGGCGAGGACGCCGATGCCGCCGACCGCCCAGTAGGCGACGCGCCAGCCCAGGTGCTGGCCGAGCGCCGTGCCCGCGGGTACGCCGACGATGTTGGCGACGGTGAGGCCGAGGAACATCTTCGACACGGCGCGTGCGGCGCGCTCGGGCGCGACGAGCCGGGAGGCGACGACGGCGCCGACGCCGAACAGCGCCCCGTGCGGCAGTCCGGCGAGGAAGCGCGCGGCGAACAGCGTCCCGAAGCTCGGGGCGAGCGCGGAGGCGACGTTGCCGACGACGAAGAGGCCCGACAGGAGCAGCAGCAGCCGCTTGTGCGGGATGCGGGCGCCGATGCCGGTGAGGACGGGCGCGCCGACGACGACTCCGAGGGCGTAGGCCGACACGAGGTTGCCGGCGTGGGGTACGGAGACGTCGACGCCGTCGGCGATCTGGGGCAGCAGCCCCATGGTGGCGAACTCGGTCGTGCCGATGCCGAACGCGACAACAGCCAGGGCCAGCAGGGCCAGCGGCATGGTGGAGGAGACCTTTCGAAGTACAGCGGTCCGATCACGGGGGTGTCAGGGGACCCGAGCCCCATTGCCCGGTGCCGCCTCGCAGAGACAGGCTCTTCGAGGCACAAGCCCACCAGCATTGCAGCAGTGTGGGGGGACATGCACATTCCAAGATCGACCGGTACGCGCGCGTGAGCTGCGTCACCCAGAGCGGGAGCGCCGGTGTCAGGCGTCCCGCGCGCGTGTGCGGCAGTCCTCCACGACACTCTTGTCGAGCGCGGCCCGGACGAGGGCGGCGGCGATCTCCGCGCGCGGCGTGGCGTCGCCCGCGAGGCGGAGCAGCGCGTCGGGGTCCTTCGGCAGTCCGAGGCGTTCGGCGCCTTGCAGCGTCTTCGCGTCCAGGAAGGGCGCGTACTCGGGCCAGACGTCCTGGACCTCGCGCAGGAAGATGTCGACGCCGGTCGGGCCGAGCCCGGGGACCTTGCGCAGCTCGGCGCGGAGGGTGGCGGCGTCGCCGTCGGCCCGCTCGCGCACCGTGCGCAGGTCGCCGCCCCACTCGTCGAGGACCAGGCGGGCGCCGTCGCCGAGCTGGGTGGCGGTGCGCTCGTCGTAGCGCCGGTAGTGGCCCTTGCCGAGGGCGTCGACGCGCTGCTGCCAGGTGGCGTCGAGCATGCGGCGCGGGTCGCGCAGCCCGTCGTCGTACAGCGCCCGCGCGGTCGCCACGGCGACGGAGGCGCGGATGCGCGCGCTGAGCAGCAGCGCGAGGACGAGTGTCCGGTAGAGCGGCTGCGGGGTGTTCTTGAGGGTGATGCCCGCCTCGGCGGCGTAGGTCTGCCCGTGCCCGGACAGCAGGGCGCGCATCAGGTTCCGCTGGTCGGTGTCGGTGTCGCTCATGTCTCCGGGCGCTCCCTGATGACGTCGGCCGGGTTCTTGTCGTCGCGCAGCCCCTGGTAGCGGGGGTGGCGCAACATGCCGTCGCGGGTCCACTCCGAGAAGTCGATCTGCGCGACGAGCCGCGGTCGCACCCAGTGGGCACCGCGCTGCGCGATGCGGCCCGCGAACGGCGATGTGCTCTCCTCCAGGGCGTCGAGGCGCCGCCGCAGGTCGAGCAGGGTCCGGCGGTCGAACCCCGTGCCGACCTTGCCCGCGTAGCGCAGCGTGCCGGTGTCGTCGTGGTAGCCGATGAGGAGGGCGCCGAGGCCCTCGCGGCTGCCCGCGGGTTCGGTGAAGCCGCCGATGACGAACTCCTGCCCGAAGCTGCACTTCAGCTTGAGCCAGTCGTCCGAGCGGCGGGGCTGGTAGGTGCTGTCGGCCCGTTTGGCGATGAGCCCCTCCCAGCCGCGCCGGCAGGCGTCGGCGAGGAGTTCGGGGCCGCCCGCGTTGCGGTGGGTGGTGTAGCGCAGCGGCGCCCGGAACGTCAGCGCGCGCCGCAACAGGGACTTGCGGTTGCGCAGCGGGAGGCGCCGCACGTCGACGCCGTCCAGGCGCAGCAGGTCGAAGACGTGGTAGGTGACGGCCACCTTGCTCCGCTCGACGTCGGCGCGGCGGGTCAGGCCCATGCGCTGCTGGAGCAGGGAGAAGTCGGTGCGCCCGCCCGCGTAGGCGACGATCTCGCCGTCGACGGTGAAGTCCGCGCAGTCCTGGGCGGCGAGCGCCTTGACGATCTCGGGGTAGGTGGAGTCGATCCTGCGCCCCGAGCGGGAGCGGATCGTCACCTCGCCGCCCTCCCGCACGGCGAGCACCCGGACGCCGTCGAGCTTCCGCTCGAAGATCCAGCCCTCGGGGAAGTCACGGCGGTCGGTGAGGGTCGCGAGCATCGGGCGCGCGGCGAGTTCGACGCCGGGCGCCGCCGGGCGCGTACGGCCGTCGAGGGCGGGCGGCAGCGTATCGAGCAGGCCGGTCATCGCTTCTCCCCGCGATCGGATCCCCAGGTCGGTGCGTCGGGTGCGTCGGCGACCTGGCGGAGGGTGCGGCCGGTGCGGGCCGAACGGGCGCGGCGGGGGTCGGGGGTGCCGGTACCCGAGCCGTGCCCGGCCGTGGACCCCTTGCGCACCAGCAGCCACGTCGGCTTCTTCGCCGAGCCGCCGTCCCGCTCCTCGCGGCCGTGGAAGCGGGTCAGCGCGTACTGTCCGCGCAGCTTCTCGCCGTGCAGCTCGAAAGTGGCGTGCCCGTTCTCCAGCGCCTGTGCGAACGGCACGGGGCGGTGCCGCTTGTCGTGGCTCATCGGGCGGTACGTGCCCCGGTCCCAGACGATCACCGTGCCGCCGCCGTACTCGCCCCGCGGGATCGTTCCCTCGAAGTCCCGGTACGCCATCGGGTGGTCCTCGGTGGGGATGGCGAGCCGCTTGTCGTGCGGGTCGGTCGACGGGCCCTTCGGGATCGACCAGGACTTGAGGACGCCGTCGACCTCCAGGCGGAAGTCGAAGTGCATTGAGCTGGCGTCGTGGATCTGCACCACGAAGACCGGCTCGTCGGAGCCGGAGTCCGGGCCGGAGCCGGAGCCGGACGGCTCGGCCTCCGCGTCGTGTTCGCCGCTCGGTTCGCTCGTCCGGTCGAAGTGCCGCTTCCCGCGGTAGGTCCGCAGCCCGTCCTCGTCGCTCACACCGGCTCCTCTCCGTCGGTCAGGCGGCCTGCTCGTGCCGGGCGGTGCGGGCCGCGTGCTCGCGGACCGTGGCGCAGCTCCGGCTGATGAGGCGGGAGACGTGCATCTGGGAGATGCCGACCACCTCGGCGATCCGGGCCTGCGTCATGTCCTCGAAGAAGCGGAGGTACAGGATGGTGCGTTCCCGCTCGGGCAGGTCGCGCAGGCCCTCCTTGGCCGCTTCGCGGTCGGCGACGAGGTCGTAGCCCGCGTCGGCCTCGCCGAGCGTGTCGGCCAGGCTGAACCCGTCGTCCGACACACCCGTCTCCGCGTCCAGGGACAGTGCGCTGTAGCTCTCCAGCGCCTCCAGGCCGTCCCGTACGTCGTCGCAGGTCAAGCCCGTGTGACCGGCGATCTCCTCGACGCTCGGCTCGCCCTCGCGCCCGGGGGCGTCCAGGAGTTCGCGGCGCGCGACACGGACCTTGTTGCGCAGGTCCTGCACGCGGCGGGGCACCCGTACGTCCCAGGTGTGGTCGCGGAAGTGGCGGCGCAGTTCGCCGGTGATCGTGGGGACCGCGTAGGACTCGAAGGCGCCGCGCCCGAGGTCGTAGCGCTCGACCGCCTTGACGAGGCCCATCGCGGCGACCTGCTCCAGGTCCTGCATGTTCTCGCCCTTGTTGCGGAACCTCCTGGCGAGGCGGTTCGCCATCGGCAGCCAGGCCTCGACCAGCTCCGCGAACAGCATGTCGTGCTCACGCCCCGCCGGGCTCTCGGCCATCAGGGCGAAGGTGTGGTCCGTGTCGGGCGCATCGTCGTGCGCATGCCGAATGGCCATGGAGAACTCGCTCCTCAACGCTTACGAAGGAAGGAACGCGAGAAGCAGAGACCGGCTGCATCCGGGTGTACCGCTCCCCGCGGACGCGCCTGTGGTCTCAAGCACTCACACCGCCTGCCCGTCGTCCCGGGGGACAAACAGCGGGCACTGATCACGCTACGCGCGGCGGGTCCGGGCCGCATGCGGAGAGTCCCGGGGGCCTCCTCCGGCCCGGCCGAATCCCCTGCCCCGTCCTACACTGGCGTTCTCGGGGCCGACCAGGGAGGTTCGTCATGCCCCGCCCCGTGTGGACCGGTGCCATCTCGTTCGGGCTCGTCACCATCCCGATCCGGGTGATGACCGCCACCGAGGACCACAGCATCCGGTTCCACCAGTACCACCTGGACGACATGGGACGGGTCCGCAGCCGCAAGGTGTGCGAGCTTGAGGACCGCGAGGTCACCCAGGACGAGATCGGCAAGGGGTACGAGATCGCCCCGGGGCAGGTCGTCGCCGTCTCCGACGAGGAGCTGCGCGAACTGCCGCTGCCGACCGCGAAGGCGATCGAGATCGTCGCCTTCGTGCCGTACGAGTCCATCGACCCGATCCAGATCGGTGAGGGGTACTACCTGGAGGCGGGTGGGCAGGCCGCCACGAAGCCGTACGTGCTGCTCCGCAAGGCCCTGGAGCGCAACGCCAAGGCCGCCATCGCCAAGTTCGCCTGGCACGGCCGGGAGCGGCTCGGGCTGCTCCGCGTCAAGGAGTCCGTGATCGCCCTGCACGCCCTGAAATGGCCCGACGAGGTCCGCTCCCCCGAGGAGCTGGCCCCGGCCCAGGTCGACATCACCGGCGCCGAGGTCGAGGAGGCGCTGCTGCTCATCGACTCCATGACCCGCGACGAGCCCCTGGAGGAGGCCGAGTGGGCCTCCGACCGGTACACGGCGGCGCTGGAGGAGGTCATCCACGCCAAGGCGGACGGCAAACAACTCCCCGCCGCCGAGCCGGAGGAACCCGCGTCGGGCCGCGTCCTGGACCTCATGGCCGCCCTGGAGCAGTCGGTACAGCAGGCCAAGAGCTCACGCGGCACCGGGGGCACGTCGCAGGCGACGATCCACGAAATGCCGAAGAAGAAGGCGGCCGCCAAGAAGACGACAGCCTCGAAGAAGACGCCGTCGGCGAAGAAGACGGCCAAGGAGCCCGCGAAGAAGTCGACCCCGGCAAAGCGGACGCGGCGCTCGGCTTGACCGCACTAAGAGCACGGGCGGTTGCGCCGCCCGGCTTGACCCGCATGAGGGGGCCGAGTGGACGCGTCACCCGGCCTGACCCGCACAAAGAGCACGGGCCGACACACCACCCGGCCCGACCACACGAAGGACACGGGCCGACGCGCCACCTGGCCCGGCCCGCACTAGGGGCTCGGCCGACACACCGCCCGGCCTCCGTCCGCTGCCTCGGGCGTGCCCGGAAGTGGCGGGCACCGCATCTCGTTCCGCTCGGGGCGTCGCGGGTACTCGGCCGGCCGTCAGGATTTACGCGCAGAGTTCCAGGAGGCCGCGCATGACTACGTACGGGTACTTTTTGTCCTCCGAGGAGTTCACCCCCGCCGAGCTGCTCGCTCAGGCCCGCGCCGCCGAGCAGGCCGGGTTCCGGGCGCTGGCGATCTCCGACCACTTTCATCCGTGGAACGACGCGCAGGGGCAGGCCTCGTTCGTCTGGTCGATGATCGGCGCCTTGTCGCAGGTGACGTCGTTGCCGGTGACGACGCTGGTCACCTGCCCGACCGTCCGGATGCACCCGGCGATCAACGCGCAGGCCGCGGCGACGGCGGCGGTGCTCACCGAGGGCAACTTCCGGTTCGGCATGGCACCGGCGAGGCCCTGAACGAGCACATCCTCGGCGACGCCTGGCCGGAGGCGCCGCAGCGGATGGAGATGCTGGAGGAGGCGGTGCACGTGATGCGCCGGCTCTTCACGGGCGAGCAGGTCACGCATCACGGCACGCACTACACCGTGCAGAACGCCCGGCTCTACACCCGGCCCGACAACCCGCCGCCCCTGTACGTCTCCGGGTTCGGCCCGCAGGCCGCCGCCCTCGCCGGCCGGATCGGCGACGGCTTCGTGACGATGACGCCGGACGCGGACCTGGTCGGCCAGTTCCGGCGCGCGGGCGGCGGCCAGAACCCCGTGATCGGCGGGTTGAAGGTGTGCTGGGGCCCCGACCGGGCGCAGGCCGTGAAGACCGTGCACCGGCTGTGGCCCAACGAGCAGCTTCCCGGTGAGCTGCCGCAGGTCCTGCCCACACCCGCCCACTTCGAGCAGGCGTCGCAGCTCGTCACCGAGGAGATGGTCGCGGACTCAGTGGTGTGCGGGGACGACGCGGAGGCGCACATCCGCGCGGTGAAGGAGTTCGCCGACGCCGGGTTCGACGAGGTCTACGTCAACCAGATCGGCCCGGACCAGCAGGGTTTCTTCGACTTCTACCGGTCCGAGATCCTGCCCCGGCTGTAGGGCCGCGCATGGAGGCCCGGATGACGGACACCCGGAATCCGGCATCCCCTCGCAGCAAAAAAGTCGCCGAGGAACACGACCAGGAAAGGAGTCACCGTGTCGAAGAAGGTCTCCGACCACATTCTCGAGCGCCTGCGCGACTGGGAGGTCGAGCATGTCTTCGCCTACGCGGGCGACGGCATCAACGGCCTTCTCGCCGCGTGGGGGCGCGCCGACAACATGCCCGAGTTCGTCCAGGCCCGCCACGAGGAGATGGCCGCGTTCGAGGCGGTCGGCTACGCGAAGTTCTCCGGCAAGGTCGGAGTCTGCGCGGCGACCTCGGGGCCCGGCGCGATCCACCTCCTGAACGGCCTGTACGACGCCAAGCTGGACCACGTGCCGGTCGTCGCCATCGTCGGGCAGACGAACCGCAGCGCCATGGGCGGCTCCTACCAGCAGGAGGTCGACCTGCTGAGCCTCTACAAGGACGTGGCCTCCGACTTCTGCGAGATGGTGACGGTCCCCGAGCAGTTGCCCGCCGTCATCGACCGCGCGTTCCGCACCGCCTACGCGCGGCGCACCGTCACCGCGATCATCGTCCCGGCCGATGTGCAGGAGCTGGACTACTCGCCGCCGACGCACGCCTTCAAGATGGTCCCGTCCAGCCTCGGCATGTCCTCGTACGCGCCCGTCCCCGCCGACGACGACCTCCTGAAGGCGGCGGAGGTCCTGAACGCGGGCGAGAAGGTCGCGATCCTCGTCGGCCAGGGCGCGCGGGGCGCCCGCGCGGAGGTCGAGCAGGTCGCGGACGTGCTCGGCGCCGGTGTCGCGAAGGCACTGCTCGGCAAGGACGCGCTGCCCGACACCCTGCCCTACGTCACCGGTTCCATCGGACTGCTCGGCACCCGGCCCTCGTACGAGCTGATGCAGGAGTGCGACACCCTCCTGGTGATCGGCTCCAGCTTCCCGTACACGCAGTTCCTGCCGGAGTTCGGGCAGGCGCGGGCCGTGCAGATCGACATCGACCCGCACATGATCGGGTTGCGCTACCCCTTCGAGCTGAACCTCGTCGGTGACGCGCGGAAGACCTTGTCCCGGCTGCTGCCGCATCTGCGCGAGAAGTCCCATGGCAAGTGGCGCAAGAAGATCGAGAAGGATGTCGCGCGCTGGTGGGAGGTGATGGAGCGGCGCGCCGCCGTGGAGGCCGATCCGATCAACCCCGAGTACGTGGTGCACGCCCTCGACGCACTCCTGCCGGACGATGTGATCCTCGCCGCGGACTCCGGCTCCGCCGCCAACTGGTACGCGCGCCACCTGCGCCTTCGCGGCTCGATGCGCGGCTCCCTGTCGGGCACGCTCGCCACGATGGGGCCGGGTGTGCCGTATGTGATCGGGGCGAAGTTCGCGCATCCCGGCCGGCCCGCGATCGCGATCGTCGGCGACGGGGCGATGCAGATGAACGGCATGGCCGAGCTGATCACAGCCGCGAAGTACTGGAAGGAGTGGCGCGACCCGCGGCTCGTCGTCGCCGTCCTCAACAACCAGGACCTCAACCAGGTGACGTGGGAGATGCGCGCCATGTCCGGGGCGCCGCAATTCCTGCCCTCGCAGGCGCTGCCGGACGTCGCGTACGCGGACTTCGCCCGCTCCATCGGCCTGAACGGCGTACGGGTGGAGAAGCCGGACGAGGTGGAGGGCGCGTGGCGGCAGGCGCTCGCCTCCGACCGGCCGTTCGTGCTCGACTTCCGCACCGACCCGGCGGTGCCGCCGATCCCGCCGCACGCGAGCCTGGACCAGATCGAGGCGGCGGCGACGGCGATCCTCAAGGGTGACCCGGACACCGCGGACGTGGTGAAGCAGGGGTTCAAGGCGAAGGTGCAGGAGATGCTGCCGGGCGGCAAGCACGACAAGTAGGCGCCCCGGCTGCCGTCACCTTCGCGCCGGCGGCCGTCACCTCCGCCTCGGTGGCGGCAGCCGGCGCGGCACCCGGCGTCAGCGTCAACCCGTCTGTCCGGGCTCCTCGTCCGCGACCACCCGCACGGTGCGGAACTCCGGGTCGGCGGCGTCCGGCAGGTTCATCCCGGCCTCGACGCCGGTGGCCAGATAGGCGAGGACCGGCTCGGTCAGCCGCTCCCCCGGCAGGATCGCGGGGATGCCGGGCGGATACGGGGTCACCATCTCCGCCGCGACGCGCCCCGCGGCCTTCTCGACCGGCACGTCCTCGGTACGGGAGAAGAACGCGTCCCGGGGCAGACACGCCTGCTCCATGCGCAGCTCATCCGGGTCCGGGAGCCGCACCTCGGGAGCCGGGTCCCAGTCGCGCGCCGCCTCGGCGAGGTCCCGCAGCGCGGAGACGAGCGGGCGGGTCGTCTCGTGGCTGTCCGCGTAGGTGAGCTGGACGTTGATGCGGCGGTGGTCGGCGAGGTGGACGTTGATGTCCTTGTGCTCGCGGAGCCAGTCCGCCGCGCGGTAGCCGGAGAGGGCGGGGTTCGAGAGGTCGATGACGACGGGCAGCGGGTCGAAGTCGTCGGCGAGGCCGGGGCCGCAGAAGTCGGAGCGGTCGTTGACGTGCATGCCGTCGATCGTCTCGATCTCCGCGCGCACCTCGGCGGCGAGTTCGAGCGCGTGGGTCAGCAGTTCGCGGCCGCGCAGCGCCATCTGGCGGCGCCAGGCGTCCAAGCCCGCGAAGATGAGGACCGACGGGCTGGTCGTGCCCCACAGGTCGGCGCGGTTCTTCAGGACGTCGGGCGCGACGAGGTCGCCCTGCAAGTGGAAGACGGAGCCCTGTTCGAGGCCGCTGCCCATCTTGTGGATGCTGGTGACGCAGACGTCGGCGCCCGCGTCCATCGCCCACGACGGCAGGTCGGGGTGGAACGGCAGGTGCGCGCCCCACGCCTCGTCGACGATGAGCGGCTTGCCCCGGCGGTGCAGGACGTCCGCGATCGCCTGGAGATCCGCGGTGGCGCCGTACGGGGTCGGGCTCGTGACCAGCGCTCCCCTGGCCTCGGGGTTCGCCTCCAGGGCGGCCTCGAAGTCGGCGGGGGACGGCGGGTGGGCCAGGTGGCGCTCGGCGTCCCAGCGCGGCTCGACCCACACCGGCACGATGCCGGACAAAATCAGCGCGGACACCACGGACTTGTGGGCGTCCCGGCCGATCAGGAGCTTCTCGTGCGGGCCCGCCACCGCCAGCATCGCGGCCTTGACCGACAGCGAGCTGCCGCAGGTGGTGAAGAAGGTGTGCGTCGCGTGCACCGCGTCCGCCATCAGGTCCTCGGCGTCCTTCAGGTACTGGCCGCGCTGGCGCCGGTCGTCGAGGCCGCCGGAGGCGAGCAGGTCGCCGAGGAAGACGCCGTCACCCAGGATCCTGCGGGCCTCCGGGTCGGCGCCGCGCGCCTGTTTGTGGCCGGGCGGGGTGAACGCCAGCATCTCCGCCTTGCGGTAGGCGTCGACGGCTTCCAGGAAGGGGGCTTTCGTATGGTCCTTGGGCATGCCCGGACGTGTTCCCCGAAGTGTCCGCTTTCCCACCTGCGGCTCCACGGGGCGCGGCGCCGGGTGCTCACAGGTGAGGGCCGGGCCGCGCTGGGCGGCCCGGCCCGTGGGCCTGGTGCTCACATGTGTCCGGCCGTCAGATGGTGGGGCGGCCGGTCGCCGACGTGCCCCCGCCCGGGGTGCGCGGGGTGCCGGGGGTGTCGGAGACACCGGGTGTGCCCGGGGTCCCGGGGGTGCGGGTGACGCCGGTGGAGCCGTAGTACGAGCCGAGCTGCTCGTGGTACCCGGCGTCGCCCAGGTGCTTCTCCTTGTCGAACTCGGGCGCGTGCTTGATCTCGTCCTTGGTGCGCGCCACCTGGATCGTCTTCGCCTCGGCGTCGATGCCCGTGATGGTGCCGGCGGGCAGCAGGACCTCCTTGCCGAAGATCCACGGGCCGGTGTCGACGACGATGTACTGCGATCCGACGTCGTTGGAGTGCTTGTCCACCTTGCCGATGTGGCCGTCGGTGGCCTCGACCTTGTACCCCGTCAGGTCGGCGTTCGGAGTGTGACCAGCACTGGCCGGGTAGTTCCAGATGTTCTCGGTCATAGTGCTTCCCTCCGTCCTCGGGTCGCTCTCGGGCAGGCGGTGCGCGGCCGCACCGTGCGTCCTGTCCCGCGACTCCACCCGACTATCCGTCGGCCCCGCCGCTAAACGGGCCGTGTCACCGCTGGCCGTTTTCGAACCATCGCGCGAGCTCCGGATCGACGCGGGCGACGGTGACGGGACGGCCGTCGGCGCGCAGGGACTCGGTCGCCGCGACGCCCGCCGCGACGGCCTCGCGGGCGGCGACCGGGCTGGTGTCGGTCGCGCCGCCGTCGCGGACGAAGCGCAGGAACTCGGCGACGAGCCGGGGGTCGGAGCCGCCGTGCCCGCCGTCGCCGGGCGCCGGCATGGGGACGACGAGATCGGCGTCGGCGCGGTAGCCGCCGCGCCGCTTCCAGACCCGTACCTCGGCGCTCTCGTCGAGGTCGCCGAAGTTCTCCAGGCGACCCTCGGTGCCGATGACGGTGTAATTGCGCCAGTAGTCGGGCGTGTAGTGGCACTGCTGGTAGCTGGCGTGCACGCCGCCTTCGAGCCGCATCACCATCATCGACAGGTCCTCGACGTCGACGACGGGGTTGAGTCCGGTCAGGGAGAGCGGCGGCCAGTTGTGCTCGGGGTCGTACCAGTCCGGCATGACCGCGCCGGGCGCCTGGCCCGAGCGGTCGGTGATGTCGCCGTAGACGGTGAGGCCGCCGAGCGCGCTGACCCGCTCGGTGTAGGCGCCGGCCAGCCAGTGGATGACGTCGAGGTCGTGGGCGCCCTTCTGCAGGAGCAGGCTCGTGGTGTTGCGGCGGTCGGCGTGCCAGTCCTTGAAGTAGAAGTCGCCGCCGTGGCCGACGAAGTGGCGGCACCAAACGGCTTTGACGTCGCCGATCTCACCCCGCTGGATGAGGTCGCGCATGACGCGGACCACCGGCATGTGGCGCATGTTGTGGCCGACGTACAGCCGGGCGCCGCCCTCGCGCGCCGCCTTGAGGACCCGGTCGCAGCCCTCGGTGGTGATGGCGAGCGGCTTCTCCAGGAAGACGGCGACGCCGGCCCGCAAGAGGTCGACGGCGAGTTCCTCGTGGGTGTGGTCGGGGGTGATGACGAAGACGGCGTCGAGGTCCTCGGCGGCGAGCATCTCCCGGTGGTCCGCGTAAGGGCGGACGTCCCCGCCGAACCAGGTGCGGGCCCGGTCGAACATGGCGGGCGCGGTGTCGGCGACGGCGACCACGGTGGAGCCCTCGCCGGGGTGGTGGGCCTCGCGGGCGAGGGTGGCGCGCTGGCCGAGGCCGATGACGCCGAGGCGCAGGTCGCGGGTGTCGGTCACGCGTGCTCAGCCTTTCATGCCGGAGAAGGCGGAGCCCCGGGGTGGGGCAGGCCGGATCACCCGCACGCTATTTGCTCGGAGTTGACGCGTCAATGGATGTTTGAATCAACTTCGCGCATCGCGGGTCGGCTGCCCCCGCCGCGTCAGTCGATGCCCGAGCGTTCCACCCCCGCCACGATCCACCGCTGGAACAGCAGGAACACCACCAGCAGCGGCACGATCGACACCGCCGCCGCGATGAACAGCTCGTGCAGCCGCACCACTTGGGAGGTGGTGAACGACGACAGGGCGACCTGCACCGTCCACGCGTCGCGGTCCTGGCCGATGACGAGCGGCCACAGGAACGCGTTCCAGGCGCCGATGAAGACGATCGTGCCGACGGCCGCGAAGACGGGCCGGGCGTTCGGGACCACCACCAGCCAGTACGTGCGCCAGTGCCCGAGCCCGTCGACGCGGGCCGCGTCCTCCAGCTCCGCGGGGAAGCCGAGGAAGTACTGGCGGAAGACGAAGCAGGCGAACGCGGAGAACAAGGTCGGGACGATGAGCCCGCGCAAGGTGGAGACCCAGCCGAGCGACGACACCAGGACGAACGTCGGTACGAACGTCACGGCCGCCGGGACCATGAGGGTGCCCAGGATCGCGTAGAAGACCTTGTTCGCGTGGCGGTACGGGATGCGGGCGAGACCGTAGCCCGCGAGCGAGGCCAGCAGCAGCGTGCCGAGGGTCGTCGCGACGGCGATCAGCGCGGAGTTGAGCAGGGAGCGCGTGAAGGGGACCGAGGTGTCGTCGAACAGCTCGCGCAGATTGCCCCACTGCACGTCGGAGGGGAAGAACGTCCAGTCGGGCGAGGTGATGTCCTGCTCGGTGGCGAGGCCGTTGCGCAGAAGCAGGTAGAAGGGGACGAGGAAGAGCACCGCGAGGGCGATGAGGAGGACGAGGCGCAGGGCGCGGCCCGCGCGCACCAGGGCGTCGCCTTGTTCGAGCGGGGCCTTGCGGACCGGTGGCATCAGTCCGCCTCCTTCCTGCCGAGCCCGAACCAGCGGGCCTGCCCGATCGTGACCACCGCGATGATCAGCGCGAGCAGCACGGCGCCCGCGCTGCCGAGCCCGAGGTTCTGGCCCTGGCCGAGAGCCGTGTAGTAGAGGTAGACGAGCGGCGGGCGCGCGTAGGGCGGATAGCCGCGGGCGTCGGAGAGCAGGTTGTAGAACTCGTCGAACGCCTGGAAGGCGTTGATGACGAGGAGCAGCACGACCGCCACGGACGTGGCCCGGAGCTGCGGGAACGTGATGTGCCGGAAGACCTGCCAGCCCGGCCGGGCCCCGTCGACGGCGGCGGCCTCGTAGAGCGTCGGGCTGATGCGTTGCAGGCCCGCCAGGAAGAGGATCATGTAGAACCCGGCCTGCAGCCACAGCCGTACGGTGACGATGACCAGCCAGTACCAGGGCGGGTCGGTGGTGGAGAGCCAGGCGACGGAGTCCGCGCCGGCGTACCCGAGCAGGGTGTTGGCGAGCCCGAAGCGTACGCCGTTGAAGATCGACATCTTCCAGATCAGCGCGGCGACGACGTAGCTGCACGCCGCCGGGAGGAAGAAGACCGAGCGGAAGAACGCCTGCGCGCGCCTCAGCCGGTTCACCATGAGGGCGAGGGCGAGCGAGGCGGCGTACGTCGTCGGCACGATGAAGAGGGTGAAGACGCAGAACGTCCACAGGCTGCTGCGGAACGCCTCGTCGCGCAGGAGCGCCGTGTAGTTGTCGAGGCCGACGAAGTCGTCCGGGGTGACCGTGTTGTGGGCGTCGAAGAAGCTCAGCCAGACGCTCCAGCCGAGCGGGACGTACGTGAACAGGCCGAGGCCCAGGACGAACGGGCCGACGAAGACCCAGAACCACCACGCCCGGTCACGGGCGACCCGCTTCGCGGACCGCGACTGCGCGGCGCTCACTTGGCGTTCACACGGGCCAGCTCCCCGGAGACCTTCCGCACGACCGACCTCAGCTCGCTCTCCGGGTTCGCGCCGTCCTTGATGATGCGGTTGAGGGCGTCCTGGTAGGCGGTCTGGGAGGCCGGGGTCCACAGGAGCGGCTGGGCGTAGCCGTGGTCGGTGGTGAAGCGGACGGCGTCGGCCGCGGCCCCGTCCTTGAGCTTGTCGGCCTTCTTCGCGAGGGAGATGCGGGCGGGGATGTGGAAGCCGTAACCGAGAGCGAAGTCCTCCTGGTAGTCGGTGCGGTCGATCCAGAGCCACTTGAGGAAGTCCTTGCCGGCCTGCTGGTGCTTGCTGCGGGTCGATACGGCCGCCGCGTAGGCGCCGACCGGCACGGAGGGGGCGCCGTCCGCGCCGTCCTTCGGGAACGGCAGCACTCCGAAGTCGTCGCCCAGCGCCTTCCGCACGGCGGGCAGCGCCCAGAGCCCCGACCACTGCATGGCCGTGAGCCCCTGTGTGAACGCCGACGGGTCCGACCAGTCGGCGGGCGCGCCGAGCAACAGGGACTTGTCCGCGTAGAGGCGGTGCAGCTTGCCGAGGGCGCGGGCGGCGGCGGGGTCGTCGAAGCCGACCTTGCCGTCCTCGGTGACCAGGGAGAGGCCGGCGGCGTAGAGCGGGGTGCCGCCGAGGACTCCGGCGCCGGCGTCGTTGCCGAGGAAGAGCCCCTTGACCTTCTTGTCGGTCAACTCGGCGGCGGCGTCGACCAGTTCGTCGAGGGTCTGCGGGGGCCGCACCCCGGCGTCGTCGAGCATGCTCTTGCGGTAGAAGAGCATCTGCATGTCGATGACCTGCGGGATGCCCCAGATCCTGCCGTCGTGGGTCTTGGGGGCGAGCACGGCCGGGTTGAAGTCGTCCTTGACGCCGTCGAAGAGTTCGGTGAGGTCCGCGACCTGCTTGCCCTGGATCTGGTCCAGGGAGGGCCCGTTGACCTCGAAGACGTCGGGGCCCGAGGCGGTGAGCAGCGCGGCGGCGGTCTGCTGGTCGTAGTTGCCGGGCCGCCACTGAACACTGACCCGCGCCTTCTTGTAGGCGGCGGCGTACTTCTTCACCGCTTGTTCGGTGCCTTGCTCCCCGTACTGGTGGTACCACTGCGACAGTTCGGGCCCCTTGCCCGACCCGTCCCCTTCGTCGCGGCCCGTGTTCGAGCCGCACGCGGTGAGCAGCCCGAAGGCGGCGCCGGTGGCGAGCAGTCCCCTGCGGCTGATGGTCATGACACCTGTCCCCAGTCTCGGTCGGTCGTCCTTGTGCGTACGAACCTGGTGTGGCTATCCAGGCCGCCCGACGATCAACCCTGCGAACCCGATCCGAACGGCGGGAGAGCCGCATACACGTCCCCCTTCCGGCCACAAGAGGCCCATGACTGACTTCGACGCCTTCACCGACCTCGTGGTGGACTCGCCGGTCCACGTCGTCACCACCGCCGCCGACGGTCAGCGGGCGGGCTGCCTGGTCGGGTTCGCCGGACAGTGCTCGATGGAGCCGGCGCGGTTCGCGGTGTGGCTGTCCAAGGTGAACCACACCTACCTGCTCGCCCGGACGGCGGACACGCTGGCCGTGCACCTGCTCGGCCGGGACCAGCGGCACCTCGCGGAGCGGTTCGGGGCGCTGTGCGGCGCCCGGCACGACAAGTTCGCCGGTCTCGACTGGAGCGAGGGGCCGGGCGGGGCGCCCGTCCTCGGCGACGCGCTCGCCTGGTTCGCGGGGTCGGTGCACGCCACGTTCGACACGGGCGACCACGTGGCGTTCGTCCTGGACCCGAGCCGCACGCGGGTGTCGGAGACGGTCCGGGGGCCCGCGCTCTCCCTGCGGGACACGGTCGACATCGCCGCCGGTCACCCGTGAGGACACCGCCGGACGCACCCGCCGACATGCCGCGCGGCGACACCTGGCCCAGGCTGGGTACACGCCACGTGCACCCCAGTGCAGCCCAGCCGACGCGCCACCCCGAGGAGCAGGCCACCATGCCCACCGACGCCTTCCGTTCGGAAGTGTCCCTGACGGTCAACGGGAGCCCGTACCGCCTCCCGCTCGACCACCGCACGACCGTCCTCGACGCCCTGCGCGAGCACCTCGGCCTCGTCGGCGCCAAGAAGGGCTGCGACCACGGCCAGTGCGGCGCCTGCACGGTCCTGGTCGACGGGCGGCGCGCGAACAGCTGTCTGCTCCTCGCCGTCGCCCACGACGGCGCCGAGATCACGACGGTGGAGGGCCTGCGCGGCTCCGCCGACGACGAACGGCACCCCTTGCAGGAGGCGTTCCTGGAGCGGGACGCCTTCCAGTGCGGCTACTGCACGCCTGGCCAGCTCTGCTCCGCCGTCGGCGCCCTCGCGGAGGCCGCGGCGGGCCACCCCTCCCACGTCACCCCGCCCGGCGCCGCCACCGGCGGGCCCGTGGAGCTGACGCGGGAGGAGATCCGTGAGCGGCTCAGCGGCAACCTGTGCCGGTGCGGCGCCTACCCGCACATCGTCGAAGCCGTCGAGGACGTGATCCGGTGAAGCCCTTCGCGTACGTACGCGCCCGCACGGTCGAGGAGGCCACCGCGGCCCACGCGGGCCGGCCCGGAGCCCGCTATCTGGGCGGCGGCACCAACCTCGTCGACCTGATGAAGCTCGGTGTGGAACAGCCGGGGAACCTGATCTCCGTCACCGATCTTCCGCTGGACTTCGTCGAGGAGCTGTCCGACGGGTCGCTGCGTGTCGGCGCGACCGTGCCCAACAGCGACCTCGCCGCGCACCCCCTGGTCCGTGACCGCTTCCCGCTGCTGTCCCAGGCCCTGCTCGCGGGTGCGTCGGGCCAGTTGCGGAACATGGCGACGACCGGCGGCAACCTGCTCCAGCGCACCCGCTGCCCGTACTTCCAGGACACGGCGAAGCCGTGCAACAAGCGGGAGCCGGGGACGGGGTGCGGCGCGCGCGACGGTGTCCACCGCGACCACGCCGTCCTCGGCCACTCGCCGCAGTGCATCGCGACGCACCCCTCCGACATGGCGGTGGCGCTCGCCGCGCTCGACGCCCGGGTGGAGCTGCGCGGCGGCGCGGGGCCGCGCTCCGTGCCGGTGACGGAGTTCCACCGGCTGCCCGGAGACGAGCCCGAGCGCGACACGGTGATCGAGCCCGGCGAGCTGATCACCGGTGTGCTGCTGCCCGCCGGGTCGGCCGGACTGCCCTCCCTGTACCGCAAGGCCCGCGACCGGGCCTCGTACGCCTTCGCGCTCGCCTCCGTCGCCGTGGCGCTCGACGTGCGCGACGCGGTGATCCACGACGTCCGGCTCGCGTTCGGCGGGCTCGCGCACCGGCCCTGGCGGGCCGTGCGCGCCGAGGAGGCGCTGCGTGGCGGGCCCGCCACGGACGAGGCGTTCCGCGGCGCCGTCGACCTCGAACTCGCCGCCGCCCAGCCCCTGCGGGACAACGGCTTCAAGGTGCCGCTCGCCCGCAACCTCGCCTGCGACGTGCTGCGCCGCCTGGCGGGCACCGCCGCCTGAACAGGTTCCGAGAAGAAAGAGGCATCATGCCGGACACGGTCAGCGCACTCGGTACGCCCGCCGGGCGCAGGGAGGGACCCGCGAAGGTGACGGGCACCGCCCGCTACGCCGCCGAACACACCCCTCCGGGCTGCGTCCACGCCTGGCCCGTCCCCGCCACGGTCGCGCGCGGCACCATCACGTCGGTCGACGCCTCGGCGGCGCTCGCGCTGCCCGGCGTCATCACCGTCCTCACGCACGAGAACGCGCCGCGCCTGACCGAGCCGGAGGACGCGACGCTCCATCTGCTCCAGGATGCGCGGGTCCCCCACTGGGGCTGGTTCGTGGCCCTGGCCGTCGCCGACACCCTGGAGGGCGCGCGGGAGGCGGCCGCCGCCGTGCGGGTCTCCTACGCCGAGGAGCCGCACGACGTGGAGCTGCGCGCCGATCACCCCGACGCGTACGTGCCGGAGGACACGGACGGCACATCGGGCGAGCATCTGCGCGGCGAGGCCGACAACGCGTTCGCCGCCGCGCCGTTCCGCGTCGACGTCGCGTACCGGGTGCCGCCGCTGCACAACCACCCCATGGAGCCGCACGCCGCGACCGCCGTCTGGCAGGACGGGCGGCTGACCGTGCACGACTCCAGCCAGGGCGCCACCAAGGTGCGCGACACCCTCGCCGATCTGTTCACCCTGGACAAGGAGCGGGTCACGGTGGTCTCCGACCACGTCGGGGGCGGCTTCGGCTCCAAGGGGACGCCCCGGCCGCAGCCGGTGCTCGCCGCGATGGCGGCCAAGGTGACCGGACGGCCCGTCAAACTCGCCCTGCACCGGCGCCATCTGCCCGCCGTGGTCGGCCACCGCTCCCCCACCCTGCACCGGCTGCGGCTCGCCGCCGAGGCCGACGGGACGCTGACCTCCGTGATCCACGAGGTGACCTCCCACACCTCCCGCATCAAGGAGTTCCCCGAGACGGCCACCGCCCCGACCCGGGTCATCCACCCCTCGCCGCACGCCAGGACCACCCAGCGCGTGGTGCCGCTCGACGTGCCCAGCCCGTCCTGGATGCGCGCCCCCGGCGAGGCGCCGGGCATGTACGCGCTGGAGTCCGCGATGGACGAACTCGCCTCGGCGCTCGGCATGGACCCGGTCGAGCTGCGCCTGCGCAACGACACCGACACCGAGCCGGACAGCGGCAAGCCCTTCAGCAGCCGCCACCTGGCCGAGTGCCTGCGCGAGGGCGCCCGGCGCTTCCAGTGGTCCCAGCGCGACCCGCAACCCCGCTCACGGCGCGAAGGAGCCTTGCTGATCGGTACGGGCGTGGCCGCCGCGACGTACCCGGTGATGGCCTCCCCGAGCCGCGCGAGCGCCCACGCCCACCCGGACGGCGGCTTCGACATCAAGGTCAACGCCACGGACATCGGCACGGGCGCCCGTACGGTCCTCGCGCAGATCGCGGCCGACGCGCTCGGCGTCCCCCTGGAGCGGATCCGCATCGCGATCGGGGACAGCGATCTGCCGGACGCGCCGCTGGCGGGCGGCTCCTCGGGCACGGCGTCCTGGGGCTGGGCCGTCCACGAGGCGGGCAAGCGGCTGGCGGAGACCCTGGCCCGGCGGCGAGGGGAGCCGTTGCCGCCGGAGGGCATCGGCGTCACGGCCGACACCGCGGGCACGGCGGACGCGGACAGCGACTACGCCCGGCACTCCTTCGGCGCCCACTTCGCGGAGGTGTCCGTCGACACGGTCTCCGGTGAGGTGCGGGTCCGCCGTCTGCTCGGCGTGTACGCGGCCGGGCACATCCTCAACCCGCGCACCGCCCGCTCCCAGTTCGTCGGCGCCATGGTGATGGGCCTGGGCATGGCCCTGACCGAGGGCAGCACCATGGACCCGGCGTTCGGCGACTTCACCGAGTGCGACCTGGCCTCGTACCACGTGCCCGCGCACGCCGACGTCCCCGCGATCGAGGCGCACTGGATCGACGAGGACGATCCGCACATCAACCCGATGGGCAGCAAGGGGATCGGGGAGATCGGCATCGTGGGCACGGCCGCGGCCATCGGCAACGCCGTGCACCACGCCACCGGCGTCCGGTTCCGGGAGCTGCCCCTGACGCCGGACCGGATCCTGACCGGCGACGGGATCTGACCGGCGACGTGGCCTGGCTCCGTGCCGGTCAGGCCACGTAGTCGGGGCGGAAGCAGGCGGTGACGTCCTTGCCGCGGGGGCACGGGTGCGCCTCCCAGGTCTCCGCCAGCGCGTCGATCAGGAGCATGCCCCGGCCGCCGAGGGCGTCGTCGTCCGGGTCCCGCCGCCGGGGCGGCTTCGGCGAGGAGTCGTGCACGGTGACGTGCAGGCAGTCGCCGTCCCAGGTCAGGACGAGCAGGGCGGTGCTCTTGGCGTGCACGTGCGCGTTGGTGACGAGCTCCGATACGGTGAGCAGGACCGCGTCCACCGTGTCGGGCGCGTCGTCCAGCCAGCCCAGTGCGCGCAGATGGTCCCGGGTCCAGTCCCGGGCCGCCTTCACGCCGCTGCTCAGCGGCAGCGACCGGGCCCACCCCACGGCGCGCAGGGAGGAATCGTCCATCGTCATGGCTCCTAGGTCTTTTCGAGGGTCCCCACCGTGTGCCCGCTAAAAGCCGGATGAGACGGGCCCGCCGCGGGGCCGCGCCTCCTCATCCCTTGCCGTCGGGCTTCTTGGCGCGGTTCCGGCCGCCGAGCGGGTGGCGTACGCGGAGCCAGACGTCGCGGGCGTGGCGCCCGGCCTCGGTGCGGCTGCGGGCCACGAGCGCGCGGGCCTCGGCGGCGGTCTCGACCATCGGCCCGGAGCCGCGCAGCGGCCGGCCCGCAGTCTCGTGCAGGAAGAACGTGGAGACGAGCCCGACCGCGCCGGCCACCATCAGGTAGTACGCGGGCACCAGCGTGTTCCCGGTCGTGTCCACGAGGAACGAGGCGAACAGCGGGGTGGTGCCGCCGAACACGGAGACCGAGATGTTGAAGGCGATGGACAGGGCGCCGTAGCGCAGCCGGGTCGGGAACAGCGCGGGCAGGGTGGACGCCGAGGTCCCGGCGAAGACGACCAGGAGCAGTCCGAGGAGCACGCAGCCGAAGGCGGGCGAGAGGATGCCGCCCTCCCTGATGAGGATGAACGCGGGCAGGGCGAGGACGATCATCGCGATGCTGCCGCCCATGAACAGGGGCCGTCTGCCCCACCGGTCCGAACTGCGGCCGACGGCGGTGATGGTGAGCACGACGAGCAGCATGGTGCCGAGGACGAGGAGCTGCGCCGTGGTGTCGCTCTCGCCCAGCGTCACCGTCATGTAGGTCGGCAGATACGACGTCACCATGTAGTTCGTGACGTTGTAGAGCAGCACGAGGCCCATGCAGATGAGCACGGCCTGCCAGTGCTGGGTGAAGATCTCCCGCAGGCGGCCCTTGCCGGACTGCCGGGCCGCCTCGACGGGGTCGGTCCCGTCGCCGTCCTCCCGCGCCGACGCGGCATGGGCCGCCTCCTGCTGGAACGCGGGTGTCTCCTCCAGCTTCATCCGCATGTACAGGCCGATGAGGCCGAGCGGCCCCGCGATGAAGAAGGGGATGCGCCAGCCCCAGCTCTCCAGGCCGTCGGAGCCCAGGGTCAGGGTCAGGACGGTGACGAGGCCCGAGCCGAGCGAGTAGCCGACGAAGGTGCCGAAGTCGAGCCAGCTCCCGAGGAAGCCGCGCCGCTGGTCGGGCGCGTACTCGGCGATGTAGGTGGTGGCGCCCGCGTACTCGCCGCCGGTGGAGAAGCCCTGCACCAGCCGGCACAGGAGGAGCAGCAGCGGGGCGGCGAAGCCGATCGCGGAGTACGTCGGCAGGCAGCCGACCGCGAAGGTGCTGACCGCCATCATGATCATGGTGGCGGCGAGGACCCGCTGGCGGCCGATGCGGTCGCCGAGCGGTCCGAAGACGAGGCCGCCGAGCGGCCGGACGAGAAATGCCGCGGCGAAGGTGGCGAACGTGGAGACCACCTGGGCGCCCGGCGAGCTGGAGGGGAAGAAGACTTTTCCGATGGTGCCCGCCAAATAGGCGTAGACCCCGAAATCGAACCACTCCATGGTGTTGCCGAGCGCGGCGGCCGTCACGGCGCGGCGCACCGCCGGGCGGTCCGACACGGTGACGTCCGCGGCGCTGAGCGCTTTCTTGCGGCGCCGCAAAAGGGTGCGCACCATGCGGTCCGTCGCTGCGCTGGACCTGCGTGTTTCGTGCGGAGAGCCTTTCACCATCAGGCTTTGTCTCCCTGTGCCGGGTGCCGCATTTGGCCGTCAGCCCTGAAAGTCGTCCCGCCGCAAAATTATGTCGGGCGTATTGGCCCGGCAACTTCTCCGCCGCGCGCGGAGGGGTGTCCCTCGAAGCCGGGGACTTTCGTCCTGTGTACGACGAGCCGATGGGGACATAAGAACCGATGCCGGAGCTGATCAGCTCGTCGGGCGGCTTATCGCGATTCACGATACGAACGACAAGCACGAACACGGACGACACGGAAGGACCTCATCGTGGGCATCATCGCCTGGATCCTCATCGGCCTCATCGCGGGAGCGATCGCCAAGGCACTCATGCCGGGCAAGGACCCGGGCGGGTGCCTCGTCACCATGCTGATCGGCATCGTCGGCGGTCTGCTCGGCGGCTGGCTGGGCAAGGTCATCTTCGGGGTCCACTCCATCAACGGCTTCTTCCACCTCTCCACGTGGATCGCGGCGATCATCGGCTCGGTGATCGTCCTGGTGATCTACCGTCTGGTGACGGGCCGGCGCACGGCACGCTGACCCCCGCCCGCTCTCACCTGGCCGACCGCGCGCCGGGCTGCTCGCACCGAGCAGCCCGGCGCGGTCCGTGTCCGGACCGAACGGGCCCTGTCACACCCGTTGACGCGCTTCACCCCGGCGACGAAGAATGTGCGGCACTTCCTCCCTGACAACGTTGTCCACGCTGTCTCCGCAGAAAGGCCGCGCACGTGCCGCACCTACCCCGCCAGGTCGACCGCCGACGGTTCCTCCAGCTCATCGGCGCCGCCACCGGCACCGCGACCGCCCTGCCCGCCGTGCTCGGCGCCTCTCCCGCCTCCGCGTCCACGGCCTCCACCGACGGCCGTCCCGGCACACCGCCCGACGCCGTCGCGGCCACCTACCACCGTGTGCTGCTCACCCACACGCGCTGGTCCGAGACCCAGTGGGACGAGGCCAAGGGCTACTACACGGACAAGGACTTCGGGTTCGCCGTGGTGCTCGGCAACGCCGTCCTGCTCACCCACGGCACGTACGACAGCGACCGCGCCGGAGTCGACCGCGACACGCTGAAGCGGCGCACCCTCGCGACATTGCGCCACTTCGCCGCCTCGAACCGGCTCACGGGCGGGACGCAGTGGGGCCGCAAGCTCTTCTTCGACACCACGTTCCAGTCGTACTTCGTCCTCGCCGCGCGGCTGCTCTGGGCCGACCTCGACGCCGCGACCCGCGACGCCGTCGACACCATCACCCGCGAGCAGGCCGCCTACACGGTGTCGCTCGGCACCGGCGACGACCCCGCCTCCGGCGACTGGACGCCGAACGGCCTTTCGGGCGGCCATGTCGGCGACACCAAGCTCGAAGAGATGGGCCTGTACGCGCAGACGCTCGCCCCCGCCCTGGCCTGGGCCCCGGACGACCGCAGACGCCCGGACTGGGCCGCCGCGTACGGCACCTGGTCGCGCAACGAAGCCGGACTGCCGCCCGCCGACCTCGCCAACCCCGCGCGCGTGGACGGCGTCCCCGTCTCCCACAACACCGCCCGCAACCTGTACGACACGTTCATCGTCGAGAACCACGGCTCGTTCGGCCCCCACTACCAGGAGGAGCTGTGGCGCACCTCGGGCCGGAACGCCGCGCACTTCCTCGCGGCCGGGCAGCCGCTGCCCGAGGTCCTCACCGAGCAGCCCAACGCCGCCCCGCTCTGGCGCACCCTCCTCGGCGTCATGAGCGACGCGGGCGAGCCGCTGATGCCCATGGTCAACGACCGCGAGCACCTCTACGGCCGCGACGTCATCCCGCTGACGTTCCTCGCCCGGGTGACCGGCGACCGGGCGGCGGCCCGCGCCGAGGAGGAGCTGGCCGCACGCCTGGAGGCGTACCAGAAGTACCCGCCGGAGTACCGCCTGGCGAAGTTCTCCGGCGAGCCCAAGTACGAGCCCGAGGCGCGCGCCGAACTCGCCATCAGCTACCTGCTGCACGTGTGGGCCGCCGCCGCGGGCCGCCAGGTGCGGCCCCTGTCCCGCACCGAACTGTTCGCACACGCCTCGGGCGTCACCGACTTCGGCACCGGACCCGGCCTCGTCTCGCACCAGACGCGCGCGGCGTGGGCGGGCGCGGTCACCAAGCCCGGCTTCGTGAAGTTCGCCTGGCAGCCCGCCCACGACGACTGGCTGTTCAGGCTGAGCGGCGGCACCCCGATGTTCCTGCCCTCGACCGGCGCGAAGGTCACGACGCGGACGGTGCGCCTGTACGAGTCCGTGCGCGACGGCTTCGACGGCAGCGCGACGCTGCTGCGCCTCGCGACCGGTTTCGCCGGTTTCACGACGCTGCCGACGGGCGCCGTGGTCTACGCGACGGACGGCACCGCCCCCGGGGAGGGCCACCTGGAGGTCCACAACCTCACGATGCCGGGCGTCGCGGGCCTCGACGGCGCCCGCACCTACCGCTACGAGGAGGGACAGAGCACCGTCCGGGCGCAGGACGCCACGCTCGCCGCCCCGGCCGCCTCCGGGCGCGTCGACGAACTGGCCTTCGCCGCCACCGAGGTACGGCACGTCCGCATGCTCGGCGTGCGCCCCGACCCGGCGTACGGGTACTCGCTGTACGCCGTCGAGGTCCGGCACGGGGCGGACGGCACGGACCTCGCGCGCGGCCGCACGGCGACGGCGTCCTCCGCCGACTCGGGCAAGGGCGCCGCGCTCGCGGTGGACGGCGACGCGGTGAGCCGCTGGGCCGTCTCCAGGGCCGACCGCGCCCGCGCCGACAGCTGGTGGGCGGTCGACCTCGGCGCCGCCCAGGAGATCGACCACGTGACCCTGCGCTGGGAGGCCGCCGCCGGCCGCGCCTACCTCCTCCAGGGCTCGCTCGACGGCGAGCACTGGGACGACCTCGTGTCCTGGCCGACCCCGACGGCGAGCAGCCGCGGCGGCTGGCTCGACATCGACGGCCGGGCCGGTCTCGTCGTACGCGGTGACCTCCCGCTGTCCGTCTACGGCGACACGATCGTCCTGGCGGACGGCCCGGCGGCACCGCTCGTGGTCGAGGGCCTCCCCGACACGTCACCGAGTGAGCTGCGCGCCCTGGCCCGCCAGGCGGCGCCCATGACGGACACCGACACCGTGCGCGCCGCACTCACCGACACGTATCTCAGCCTGTTCAATCTCTCGGGCGACGCCGTGACCGCCCAGGTCACCGTCGTGCAGAGCGGGGCGCGCCGCGCGGTCTTCGAGGGCGTGCAGAAGGTGACGCGCGACGGCATCACGTACGAGGCCGTGCTCGACGCCGCGTCGGCCGCTCTGCTGGCTCCGCGCTTCACCCTGTCGCCGCTCACCGGGCGGGCGCTGCCCACGGGGCTGCGGGTGGAGGTCGTCGACGGCGCGACCCTGCGCCTGTCCGGCCCCTCCTGCCACCTCCGCGTCGAGGGGCAGGGCCGTGCCACGGTGGCGACGGTGCGCGCGGGCCGGACGACGACGGTCACCCTGCACGGCGTCGCCGCTTACCCGCACGACGACCTCGCCCTCGGCCGGAACACCTTCCCGACGAGCCCGCTGCCCCCGGGCATGTCGGACCCGGCGGCGGCCGTCGACGGTGACCCGCACACGGCGTGGACCCCGGGCCCGGACGGCCGCCTCGTCGTCGACCTGGGGGCGGAGCGAGCGGTGCGCACGGTCGAGGCCGAGTGGACCACCGGCAACGCGCCCACCGGACGGGGCGAGCTGAGCCGCGACGGCCTCGCCTACCAGCAGGCGGGCGACGTCACGGGGCACGGCCGCACGCACCGCCTCGCCACGACGGGCACCGCGCGCTATGTCGCGTTCAAGGTCACCGGGGCCGTGCGGCCCGGGGCGCGGCTGGTCCGGCTGACCGTGCGCTGAGCGGCGCACGGTGGTTGTCGCCTGCGCGCGGGCCACAACCACCGCTGCGAGCAGCCGAGTTAGCATGCGGGACATGTCGGAGACGCAGCCCCGCCCGGAACGCTTCACGCCCAAGGCCGAGCCCGCCGCCCTCGCGGATCTGCGCGCACGGCTGCGCGCCACGAAGTGGCCGGACGCGCCCGAGGGCGCCGGGTGGTCGCTCGGCACCGACGTCGATTTCCTCCGGGAACTCGTCGCCTACTGGGCGGACGGCTTCGACTGGGCGGCCCAGGAGGAGGCGCTGGCGCGGCTGCCGCACTACCGCGTGCGGCTCGGCGGCCTGGGCATCCACTACGTACACGCCCGCGCGGTCGGCTGCGACCGCCCGGCTCTGCCGCTGGTCCTCAGCCACGGCTGGCCGGACTCCTTCTGGCGCTACTCGAAGGTCATCCCGCTGCTCACCGACCCGGGGGCGCACGGCGCCGACCCCGCCGACGCGTTCGACGTGGTCGTGCCCGACAACCCGGGCTTCGGCTACTCCGACCGCCCCGCCGGGGCGCCGCTCGACACGATCGCGGTCGCCGGACTGTGGGCCGAGCTGATGTCCGTACTCGGCTACGAGCGGTTCGGCGCCTGCGGCGGCGACCTGGGCAGCCACGTCAGCCGCTACCTCGCGCTCGACCACCCCGACCGGGTCGTGGCCGTCCACCGCACGGACGGCGGGCTGCCCGCCTTCACCGGCGACCCGGCCGAGCTGACGCCCGAGGAGCGCGCCTGGTTCGACGAGGTCAAGGCGTGGGGCGCGCGCGAGGGCGCCTACGCGGCCATGCACAGCACGAAGCCCCAGACCGCCGCCGTCGGGCTGACCGACTCCCCCGCCGGACTCGCCGCGTGGATCGTCGAGAAGATGAACGCCTGGAGCGACGGCGGCATCGAGCGCTTCACCAAGGACGAGATCCTCACCAACGTCACGCTCTACTGGCTGACGGGCACGATCGGTTCGTCGATGCGGTCCTACCACGCGAACGCCGCGATCGACCTCGCCCAGCGCACCCGTGTGGTGGAGGTGCCGTCCGGGTTCTCGCTGTTCCAGGGCGACGTCGTCCGCCCGCCGCGCGCCTGGCTGGAGCGCACCACGAACCTCGTCCGCTGCACCGAACCCGAGCGCGGCGGCCACTTCGCGGCGTTCGAGGAGCCCGAGCTGTACGCGGAGGAGCTGCGGGCGTTCTTCCGGCCGTTCCGCTGACCTACCGTTTCCCTTACCCGTTCGGTGTCGTCAGCTCGGCGTACACGATCAGGTTGTCCACCGGGTGCCCCTGCGCGTCGAACGCCCCGTCGCAGGTGATCAGGCGCAGGGCGCGGCTGTTCGTGGCGCCGTAGACCTTCCGCGTCGGGAACGTCTTCTTGCTGACGGTCTCGGTGGACGTGACGGTGAAGTGGACCGTCTTGTCGGCAGAGTTGCGGACCGTGATGTCCGCGCCCTTGCGGAGTTTGCGCAGGTCGTGGAAGACGGCCTTGCCGAACCGCGTGTCGTTGTGCCCGATGATCACCGCGGGGCCGCGCTCCCCCGGCGCCGGGCCGCCCGTGTACCAGCCGGCGGTCATGCCCTGCTCGGCGGGCGGCACCTCGACGGTGCCGTCCTCGTTCAGGCCGAGCGGGAGGAGCGCGCTGTCCACGCCGAGGGACGGGATGGTGACGCGGGTGGGAGCGGCGTCCTCGGGTGCGGGCGTCCGCTCGGACGGTGACGGGACGACCGTACGGGCGTCGCCGCTGATCCGGGTGCCGGTGCCGGAGTCGCACGCCGTGAGCGGGACGAGCAGGACGAGCAGGGGCAGGGCGACGACCGCGCGCCGCGTCGGCTGGTGCACAGGTGACTCCTGGGAGCGGAGAGGGGGACGAGGGCGCCGCCCGCCCGGGGACGGGCGGCGCCACGGGACCGGGGAGGGGCCGGTCAGCGCTGGCGCGACGCGCGGCGGCGCAGCGCCACCGTGCCCGCGCCCGCGAGGAGCGCCGCCGCCGAGAGCGACGTGGCGAGCGCGGTTACGTCCGTGCCGTCGTCGGTGACGGGGCGCTCGCCCGCGGCCACCGCGCCGCGCGGCGCCTGGGCGGCGGCCGCGCGCTTGCGCGCCTCGTCGCTGCCCGACTTCACCGGGACGGGGCTCGTCTTGTCGGCCTTCTCGGCCTCCTCCGCCGCCGCCCGCTTGCGCGCGACCTCGTCCTCGCGCGTCGCCGGGACGGGGGACGCCTTGTCGGCCTTCTCCGCCGCCGGCGCATCGCTCGCGACGGGCTTCGGCGTCGTGTCGGAGGCGAGCGCGGCGCCGGCCGGGGCGAGCACCCCGGCGGTCACGGCCGCCGTGACGACGGCGGTGCGCACGGCGGAGCGGCGGGGCCGCCGGTGGGAACCTCGGTGGGACATGCGGAAAACTCCCTTGCCTGGACTGCCTGACAGGCACCGCCGGTCGGCGGTGCGGTGCCGACCGCGGGCGTCGCCCTTGATCGGCAGGCCCAGGCTCGCGCGGAGTTGTGAAGAAGCTGTCAGACGGCTGTCTTCATCGCATCAGGAAGCGGCCGGACCCGCGACGGGCAGCCGCAGCGTGAAGACCGAGCCCTCGCCCTCCGTGCTGGCGGCGGTCGCCGAACCCCCGTGCGCCTGCGCCAGTTTGCGGACGATGGACAGGCCGAGGCCGCTGCCGCCGGTGCGCCGGTTGCGGGACTTGTCCGCGCGCCAGAACCGGTCGAAGACGTACGGCAGGTCCGCCGCGGCGATGCCGCTGCCGGTGTCGGCGACCTCGACCAGGATCTCGTCCCCGCCGCCGTCGGCGCGGGCCCGCAGGGTGACCGTGCCGCCGGGGCCCGTGTGCCGTATCGCGTTCGACACGAGGTTGGCGACCGCCTGGCGCAGCCGTACGGGGTCCGCCCGCAGCTCAGGGAGCGGGGCCTCGGGACGGCACACCGACAGGGTGACGGCCGCCGTCTCCGCGCGCACCTGGTGCGCCGTGGCCACCTGGCCGAGCAGCTCCTCCACCCGCACCGGCCGCGGGTGCAGCCGCAGCGCGTCCGCGTCGGCCGCCGCCAGGTCCTGGAGGTCGTCGATGAGGTGCTGGAGCTGCACGGCCTCTTCGAGGAGCGAGTCGATGAACGCCGGGTCGGGGTCGGCGACACCGTCCTGCGCCGCCTCCAGCCAGCCCCGGATGGTGCTCAGCGGGGTCCGCAGCTCGTGGGCGACGTCGCTGACCATCGCCTTGCGCTGCTCCTCCAGGCGGGTGCGGTGGGCCGACATGTCGTTGAACGCCGCCGCGAGTCTGCCGATCTCGTTGTCCGTCGTCACCGGCACCGGCTGCGTCTCGCGGCCGTCCTTGAGCCGCTGGGCGGCGCCGGTCAGCGCGTACAGGGGGCGCACGAGGCGCCTGCCCGCCAGGACGGACGCGCCGACGGTCAGGGCGAGGACGAGCGCGGCGACGCCCGTGATCTTCGCCGTGTTGCGGGGTGAGAGGTCGAAGCCGGGGACGGTCGCGCCGCCCTGGTCGCCGATGAAGAGGAGCGCGGGCGCGGCGACGTAGGAGGTGAGCTGTTCGCGCCGGGCCGTGCCCACGCAGGTGGCGACCGTACGGTCGTCCTGCGCGGTCTCGGCCGGGGCGGGCGCCGGTACCGGGCGCGGGACCGTGTCCTGGGCCGCCGCGGCCTCCTCGGCGGCCGCCCGTTTGGCCGCCACCGCGCGCGGTGCCTGCTGCCAGGTGAGGTCCAGGGCGAGGTCGACGCGGTCGTGGCCCTGCCGCCGCAGGCAGGAGTTGGTGAGCCGGGTCAACGCGGTGAGCGCCTTGCCCTCCGTCCTGGTCGGCCGTTCGAGGATGCCCGTCGCGCACTTGTAGTAGCCCGGGTCGTCGGTGGCGCCGGAGCCGACCGGTTCCACCGCGGGGCGTCCGCTCGGGCCCACGACGACGTCGGCGGCGATGCCGAGCGAGCGCAGGCACGCCTTGTTCCGCTCGGCGATGCCGTGCAGGGTCTTGCGCTCCGCGCCGGGCAGCTTGAACGGGCCGACCGCGCGCGCGTCGATGCGGTCCGTCGCCGCGTCCTGCGTCCCGGCCCGGGCGGAGGCGAGCGCCGTGTCGACGGAGAGCGGGTCGACGGTCGCGGACGCCTGCGCGGGCAGGGTGCGCGGCGGCGTGCTGCCCGCCGAGTCGGCGAGGGGTGCGCGCCTTAGCGTGGTCAGGGTGATGTGGCGGCCGGTGGAGTCGGCCAGGTCCCGTACGACGGTGCCGACGCCGTCCCAGCGGGGGTGCGTGGCGGCGTAGCCGAGGAGGGTGTCGTAGATCCGTGTGTCGTCGGCGAGGTTCTGGCCCTGCTCCTGCTTGATGGCGCCGGACGTGGTCTGCACGGCGAGCCAGGCCGTCGCCGCGACCGAGCAGGTGGCGACGAGGACGGAGACGGCGAGGAGCCGCCCGCGCAGGCTCTTGCGCAGCGGGGGCCGGTCCGTCCGCGGCCCGTCGGCGGTCCTACGCCGACGCATCGCGGGCGCCCTTGTCCGGGTCCGTCAGCTTGTAGCCGACGCCGAAGACGGTGAGCAGCCGGACGGGGCGGCGCGGCTGCGGCTCAATCTTCTTGCGGAGGTTCATGACGTGCACGTCGACGGTGCGGTTGCTGATGTAGCGGTCGAAGCCGTGCAGTTCGGCGAGGAGCCGCTCCCTGCTGAAGACCCGGCCCGGCTCCGCCGCCATCGCCGCGAGCAGCCGGAACTCGCCCGGCGTGCACTCGACGGCCGCCCCGTCGACGGCGACCTCGTGCCGGTCGGGGTCGACGACGAGCGCGCCGACGGTCAGCCGCGCCGACGCCGGGCCGGTCGCGCCGCCCCGGCGGGTGCGGCGCAGCAGGGTCCGCACCCGTGCCATCAGTTCGCGCGGGCTGTACGGCTTCGTCATGTAGTCGTCGGCGCCGAGGTCGAGGCCGAGCAGCAGATCGTCCTCGGTGGAGCGCGCGGTCAGCATCAGGACGGGGATCTCCCGCGCCTCGGCGCGCAGCACCCGTACGACGTCGAGCCCGTCGGTCCGCGGCATCATCACATCGAGGACGAGCAGGTCGGGCTCGCCCCGCCGGATCTCCTCGATGGCCTGCCGCCCGTCCCGTACGACGGTGACGGCGTGGCCCTCACGCTCCAGGTAGCGGCGGACCAGCTCGGCCTGTTTCTCGTCGTCTTCGGCGACCATGACGTTTGCGCACACCCCGCAGATCGTAGGCGAGGTGCGGGAACACGTGTCCGGTCAGCTCGCGCGCGACCGGAACGGGGCGTACACGAGCAGCGCCGTGCCGAACGCCACGTAGTAGCCGAGATCCGCGCCGTGCAGCGCCTCGGCCACCGGGCCGACGTACAGGGACGTGTTCATGAACGGGACCGTGGCGGCGAACGCGGCGAGGAACGCGACCAGGGCGGGGACGACCGGCCGGCGGCGGGACGACTCGCCGGCCAGGTCGACGGGGGCGCCGCGCCGGGCGCGGGCCCGGGCCAGCCAGTCGACGAGGACGACCGCGACGAAGCCGGGGATCCAGTAGCCGACGAAGAGCAGGACGTTCTGGAAGCGGGCGGCGGTGTCGGCGGCGTGCATCCACAGCACCAGCGGGAAGCCGAGCGCGGCGGCCAGGGCCGCGGCGAGCGGGCGGGGCAGGCGGGCGCCGACGACCTGGAGGGCGAGCGAGCCGCTGTAGTCGTTCATGGCGTTGCTGCACAGCGCGGCGAGCGCCACGGCGAGGAGCCCGACCGAGCCGACGACCCCGCCGCCGAGCAACGTGTCGACACCTCGCGCGGTCTGGTCGGTGAAGACGGAGGCACCCCACAGGCCGAGCGCCTGCACGGCCGTGAAGGAGACGACGACACCGGCGAGCGTGCACCAGAACATCCGGACCGGGGAGGTGGTGCGCGGCAGGTAGCGGCTGAAGTCGCTGGCGTACGGGGCCCAGGAGAGGGCCAGGCTGAGCGCGATGGTGGTGGTCAGCGCGAACGCGCCCGCGCGGTCGGCCCCGTGGACGCTGCCGTGCCCCGCCGGGGTGACCCCGGCGTCCGCGAGCCGCAGCGCCAGGGCGCAGAACGCGACCGCGAGGACGGCCGTCATCCACTGTTGCAGGCGGTGGATCGCCTCGTAGCCGAGCGCGCCGAACGCGCCCTGCGCGGCCATCATCACCAGCGCCCCCAGCCAGAACGGCCAGCCGCACAGCCGGGCGAGCGCGTCACCGCCGAACAGGCCGATCAGCGCGTCCCAGGCGATGGAGGACAGCCACTGCAAGGTGCCGGGGACGACGACGCCCCGGCCGAACGCCAGCCTGGCCAGCGGCAGTTGACCGGCCCCGGTGGCGCTCCCCCACGTCCCCAGGTACGCGGTCGGTACGGCGCCCAGCACCGTGCCCAGGACCACGGCGGCGAGCGCGGTGCCGAAGTCCAGGCCGAGCGCGGCGCCGACGGTGCCGGTGAAGACACCGCTCATGGTCAGATTGGGCGCGAACCACACGGTGAACAGGCGCCCGGCACCGCCGTACCGGTGGCTCTCGGGAACGGGCGCGATCCCCCGCGCCTCGGGGCGCCAGTCACCGGGGGCGGCGGGCATCCGCCCGTCGAAGGCGGCCTCGCGCGGCTGCGTGGAAGCGTGCGGCATCGACATCTCGCTGACATCCCTCCGCCAGTGCTAACTGGTTCAGGTTCTACGGGTGTGATCTCAGCCCCGCTTCTCGGGGCACCCCGTGTCGGGCAGTACCGGAGCGCACCCTACCCTGTCGGCCATGAGGACCATCGGCTTGATCGGCGGCATGAGCTGGGAGTCGACCGCCGAGTACTACCGGCTGCTCAACGAGCTGACGCGGGACCGGCTCGGCGGGCTGCACTCGGCGCGGATCGTGCTGTACTCCGTCGACTTCGCGGAGATCGAACGGTTGCAGGTCGCGGGCGACTGGGAGGAGGCCGGCCGCGTCCTCGGCGCGGCCGCCCGGAGCCTGGAGGCGGCCGGCGCCGATCTGCTGCTGATCTGCACCAACACGATGCACAAGGTCGCCGACCAGGTGCGGGCGGCGACGTCCGTACCGCTGCTGCACCTCGCCGACGCGACGGCGGACGCGGTCCGCGCGGCGGGCGCGAAGCGGGTCGGGCTGCTCGGCACCGCGTTCACCATGGAGCAGGACTTCTACCGGGGCCGCCTCGCGAGCCACGGCCTCGACGTGCTCGTCCCGGACGAGGCGGGCCGCGCGCTCGTGCACCGGGTGATCTACGAGGAGCTGTGCCTCGGCATCGTCCGGGACGCCTCACGCGCCGCGTACCAGGAGGTCATCGCGGGGCTCGTGGCGGCGGGCGCGGAGGGCATCGTCCTCGGCTGCACGGAGATCGAGCTGCTGATCGGCGCCGAGGACAGCCCGGTCCCGGTCTTCCCGACAGCACGGCTGCACGCGGAGGCGGCGGTACGGGAGGCGCTGCGCGACGGCTGATGCCGAGCGGTTCCGCGTGGGTCAGGGTGCTGGTTCTCCCAGTTCCTCCGGGGTCGACGGGTGGCATGCCTTGATCGCGTCGGTGAGGGTGGCGTGGATGCCTCCCCTGAGGCGGTCCGCGCCCGCCGCTCGTAGCGCGGAGCGCGCCGCGGCGTGGGCGACCAGGGCGACGGAGCCGGCGTCCGGCGCGCCCTCCGTCCCCAGGGCCGTGCCGACGAACTGCCGCACCGCGCCGGTCGTGCAGTGCTCGACGCCCCTGAAGTCGAGCACGAAGAGGCGCTGACCGGTGTCCGTCATACGGCCCAGCAGCCCGCACAACTCGGCGGCCACGGCGTCGTCGAACGTCCCGGCGACATCGACGACCAGGACGTTCCCGGTCGCCCAGCGCGCCGGGAAGGTCACCCGCGCTCGCTCCATCCTCGGTCCTTCGGTCCTCGGGCCGCGCATGCGCGGCGGCTCGTGTGCGGGGGCGCCTACCCCGGCCCGCACAACCGCACGCCCCCATCATGCGGCGCCACGGAAGCTCCGGGACAGGCGCGTGCCGGGGCCGGTGCGGGGCAAGCGGCCGGAATGAAGGCAGCGACGATGACATCCGCCCGGCGCCTGGCGGCCGCGGTGCTCGGCCTCGCGACCGTTCCCGTCCTCGCGGGGTGCGGCGGGGGCGACGGCCACGCCTCGGCGCGGGGCGCCGAGTTGGCCGCGTCCGACCTGCGGCTGACCATCACCACGGACAACGGTGTGCGGCTGCGCCCCACCGACGGCGACAAAGTAGGCGTCGACAGGGCCGTCGCCCACCACTGGTCACGCCACGACGACACCCGCGTCCTCGACCTGAGCTGCCGCGACCGGGAGCAGCCGGGCCGGCCGTGTCCGCGTATGCCCGAGATCCAGGTCCCCGCCGGCACGGCCGTGACGGTCACCGCCCGCAACGCCGGGATCGACGCCGCGGGCCTGACCGGCCCCCTCGACCTGACCACGGTGAACGGCGATGTGACGGTGGCCGATTCCGGCGCGGGCAAGGCGTCGCTGCGCCTCGCGACCCGCAACGGCTCCGTGCACACCACCTCCGTACGCGCCTCGGCCCTCGGCGCGCGCACGGTCAACGGCGATGTCACCCTCGACTGCGCGACCGCCCCGCGCCGGGTCTCGGCGCGTACGGTGAACGGCTCGGTCGACGTCGCCGTGCCGCATGACGCCCCCGGCTACCGGGTGGACGCCACGACGGACCACGGCCGCCCGGCGGTCACGCTGCCCGCCGCCACCGACGGCTCCGCGCCCACGATGACGCTGGCGACCGTCAACGGCGACGTACGCGCCGACCGCCTGTAGGGCCTGCTCCTACCCTTCCTCCGAGCGCAGGCTGAGCACGAGGTCGCGCGGCAGGCCGTGCGTGTCGTGCAGGTAGTGCAGGTCGTCCTCGTCGAGCGGCCCCTGGAAGCGGGGCCGGGCGAGGACCTGACGTCCCCGGGTCAGGAGTCGGCCGAAGCGGCGTTCCTCGTCGAGGAGCACACGCCGCACCTCGTCCGGGTCCGTCGACTGCCGGAAGTGGTCCAGGGTGTGGTGCACCAACTCCTGTGGGAAGTCGTCGAGTCGGCGTGTGGAGTCGTCGCGCCAGAGCACGGTGAGGGCGCGGCGCAGCAGACGGCGGAGGACGTAGCCGTGCCCCGTGTTGCCGGGCCGGACGCCGTCGGCGATGACCACGACGGCCGAGCGCAGGTGGTCGGTGACCAGGCGCCACGAGGGCTCGTCCAGGGTCCACACGCGGGGCAGTTCGCGGCGCCAGGGGTCGAACACGTCGCACTCGTAGACCGAGTCCTTGCCCTGGAGGAGGGAGACGAGGCGCTCCACGCCGAGGCCGGTGTCGACGTTGCGCTGCGGCAGCGGGACGAGGGTGCCGTCGGGCAGGCGGCGGTGGCGCATCATCACGTGGTTCCACACCTCGACCCAGCGCTCGTCCTGGGTGGGCGTGGAGCGCGGCGGGGTGTCGCCGGTCCACAGGAAGATCTCCGAGTCGGGTCCGCAGGGCCCCGTAGGCCCGTTGGACCACCAGTTGTCCTCGACGGTGAACTCGACCGGAACCCCGCGCTCCTCCCAGACCCGCAGGGAGCCGGTGTCCCGTCCGACCTGTCCGTCACCGCCGAAGACAGTGGCGTGGAGCAACCCCGGGTCGACGCCGAGCCCTTCGGTGAGCAGGTCATGGCCCCAGGCGAGGCTCTGCGGGCCTTCGTAGTCGCCGAGCGACCAGGTGCCGAGCATCTTGAAGACGGTGAGATGGGTGGGGTCACCGATCTCGTCGACGTCGGTGGTGCGCAGGCACCGCTGTACGTTGACCAGGCGCCGCCCCTGTGGATGCGGCTTCCCCTCCAGGTACGGGGTGAGGGGGTGCATGCCCGAGGTGGTGAAGAGCACGGGGTCGCCGGGCGGCGGGAGCAGGGTGGAGCCGGTGATGCGCCGGTGGCCGCGGTCCTCGTAGTACTCAACGAACGTCTTGATGACGCCGTCCGTGGTGAGGCTAGGCCGGGTGCTCCGCGGGTTCGGGTCACGGGTGTTCATGGGGTGGCTCCTTCGCTGTCGAGCGGGGAGGCACCGGACACGGGTCCGCACGATCACCGGAAACCGGGCTTGAGGCCAAGAGACCATCGGCGGGCCGTCTCCGGTCGCCGATGGATGAGGTGGAACGTCAGGCGGCGGCAACCGGCGAGCTGGTCGCTCGCGCGGTTGCCGCGGTGGTGCACAGGCCCTTGACGTTCATGACATCCACGGTAACGCGGTCTCGCGCGGACGGCCCGTGATTTACGTCGCCTCAGACGTTGACGCCGAAGTCCTGCGCGATGCCGCGCAGCCCGGACGCGTAGCCCTGACCGACGGCGCGGAACTTCCACTCGGCGCCGTGCCGGTACAGCTCACCGAAGACCATGGCGGTCTCCGTCGAGGCGTCCTCGGAGAGGTCGTAGCGGGCGATCTCCTGGTTGTCGGCCTGGTTGACGACGCGGATGAAGGCGTTGCGCACCTGGCCGAAGCTCTGGCCGCGGGCCTCGGCGTCGTGGATGGAGACGGGGAAGACGATCTTCTCGACCTGGGCGGGCACGGCGGCGAGGTTCACCTTGACCGACTCGTCGTCGCCCTCGCCCTCACCGGTGAGGTTGTCGCCGGTGTGCTCGACCGAGCCGTCGGGGCTCTTGAGGTTGTTGTAGAAGACGAAGTCGCGGTCGGACAGGACCTTGCCGTCCGCGCCGCAGAGCAGCGCCGAGGCGTCGAGGTCGTAGTCGGCTCCGGTGGTGGTACGCACGTCCCAGCCGAGGCCCACCACGACGGCGGTCAGGCCGGGCGCCTGCTTGCTGAGAGAAACGTTGCCACCCTTGGCCAGGGAAAGACCCACAGGAACTACCTCCAATAGCTGCGTTGCTCAATCACTTGCGCAATAGCGAAATCATAACCTAGGCCGGTGCCGCGGGGCCCACCAGCTCCGACAGGACGTCCTCCATCGTGACGAAGCCGATGACGGTCCCCTTGTCGCCCGTGACGGCGGCCAGATGGCTGCCCTGGGCGCGCAGCGCGGTGAGCGTGTCGTCGAGCGGCGTGTCGATGCTGACCCGGGTCAACGGGTGCAGCGCCGAGCGCGGGAAGGACACGTCGCGGTCGGTGCGGCCCAAGGTGTCCTTGATGTGGAGGTAGCCGAGGAGCGCCGTGCCGTCGTGGCCGGTGACCGGGAAGCGGGAGAAACCGGCGCCCGCCGCGACCCGTTCGAGCCCGGCGGGGGTGATGTCCGCCGGCACCTTCCGCATGCGCTGCGCGGGCACGACGATCTCGCCGACCGGCCGCGTGCCCAGCTCCAGGGCGTCGCGGAGCCGTTCGCCGTCGGCCGCGGAGAGCAGCCCGGCCTCGCTCGAGTCCAGCACCATCCGGGCCAGTTGGTCGTCGGTGAAGACGGCGTCGACCTCGTCCTTCGGCTCGACCTTGAGGAGGCGCAGCAGGCTGTTGGCGAAGGAGTTGATGCCGAACACGACCGGCTTCACCAGGCGGGTGACGGCGACCAGGGGCGGGGCGAGCAGCAGCGCGGTGCGCACGGGCGCGGCCAGCGCGATGTTCTTGGGGACCATCTCGCCGAACAGCATGTGCGCGTACGTGGCCACGGTCAGGGCGATGACGAACGAGATCGGGTGCACGGCGGCGTGCGGCACGTGCACGGCCTCGAAGGCGGGTTCGAGGAGATGGGCGATGGCGGGCTCGGCGACGGCACCGAGAACCAACGACGAAACGGTGATCCCGAGCTGGGCGGTGGCCAGCATCGCGGAGATGTGCTCCAACGCCCACAAGGTGGCTCGCGCCCGCTTCTCCCCTTCCTGGGCCCGGGGTTCGATCTGATCGCGCCGCACGGAGATGAGCGAGAACTCGGCCCCGACGAAGAAGGCGTTGGTGACGAGGGTGAACACCCCGATGACAAGCTGCAGAACGGACATGAGACCTATCGACCCTCTCCGGTCAAACGCGCGGCGACATCAGCAACGCCGACAGCGACCAGCATGTGTTTCCCGCCGGAGGGACGGGCCCCCGGCCGCGTCATGGTCAGCGCGGACAGCGCGCGCGCCGGACCAGCCCCGTCAACTGCACGGCCGTGTCGGCGACCGCCGGGGTGTGCCCGGTGAGCCGGGTGCTGGCGCGGACGATCAGCACGGTCCTCCGCAGACGTACGGGCCCCCGGCCCTGTCGCGGTCAGGACGGGTGGCGCGCTCATCGGGGGTCGCCCGTCAGCTGCGCGGGCGCGTTCGTGGGGGTCGGGGCCGGGCCCGTTACGCGGATGCGGTCGGCTCGGTGGTGGGTTACCTCCAGGACCGTCAGCTCCCAGGTGTCGACCGTCAGGGTGTCGCCCTCGACGGGTATGCGGGCCAGGCGCGTGGCGACCAGGCCGGCCACCGTCTCGTACGGGCCCTCGGGCGCAGTGAGCCCGATCGCGGCGAGTTCGTCGATGCGGACGCCGCCGTCGGCCTCCCAGACGGCGCGGCCGTCGGTGCGCGCGGCGGCGGGGCGCAGGCCGGGGGTCTCGACGGGGTCGTGCTCGTCGCGGACCTCGCCGACGACCTCCTCCACGATGTCCTCGACCGTGGCGACCCCGGCCGTGCCCCCGTACTCGTCGATGACGACGGCCATGGTGCGGCTCTCCCGCAGTTGTCGCAGCAGCCGGTCGGCGGGCAGGCTGTCGGGCACGAGCAGCGGCGGTGTGGCGAGGTCGGTGACCGGTGTGAGCCGCCGCTTCTCCGGTTCCAGGGCGAGGGCGTCGCGGATGTGGACGGTGCCGATGACGTCGTCGAGGCTGTCGCGGTAGACCGGGAAGCGGGAGAGGCCCGTGGCGTGCGCGAGGTTCGCCGTGTCGGCGGCGGTGGCGTGCGCCTCCAGGGCCCGCACGTCGACGCGCGGCGTCATGACGTTCTCCGCGCTCAGCTCGCTCAGGTGCAGGGTACGGACGAACAGTTCGGCCGAGTCGGGCTCCAGGGCGCCCGCGGCGGCGGAGTGCCGGGCGAGCGCGACCAGTTCCTGCGGGGTCCGGGCGGAGGCCAGCTCCTCGGCGGGTTCGAGGCCGAAGCGGCGCACGAACCGGTTCGCCGTGTTGTTCAGGTGCCGGATGAACGGGCCGAACGCCGCCGTGAAGCCGCGCTGCGGCCCCGCCACGACCTTGGCGACGGCGACCGGGCGGGAGATCGCCCAGTTCTTCGGCACCAGTTCACCGATGACCATGAGGAGCACGGTGGACAGGGCGACACCGAGCACGGAGGCCACCGAGGAGGCGGCGCCGCCGAGGCCGGCGGCGTCCAGCGGGCCGCGCAGCAGCGCGGCGAGGGAGGGCTCGGCGAGCATGCCGATGACCAAGGAGGTGACGGTGATGCCGAGTTGGGCGCCGGACAACTGGAACGTCAGGCGGCGCACCGCCTTCAGCGCCCCGCTCGCACCCCGCTCCCCCGCCTGCGCCGCGCGCTCCAGGTCGGCGCGCTCGACGGTCGTCAGGGAGAACTCGGCGGCCACGAAGAGGGCACAGGCGAGTGTGAGGACCAAGGCGAGCGCCAGGAGCAGGACTTGACCAAGGAGAGGCGCACCCATCGCGGGCTGTGACTCCTTCTCGTTCGGGGGATCTCGGGTAACTTCTACGCGCTGCGACTTCTACGTGTCTGTAGAAAGACTCGCAGGACTTGCAGAACGAAGGGAACGCCACCCGGGTTCCCGTTCCCCCTCGCACCACCCCGCAGAAAAGGAAGTGAACGCTTCGATGGTGTTCAAACGACTGCTCGGCTCGCTCGGCGTGGGCGGCCCCACTGTCGACACCGTCCTCGCCCCGGGGGCCACCGTCCCCGGCGGCAGCCTCTCCGGCCAGGTCCATCTGAAGGGCGGCAGCGGCGACTTCACGGTCGAGCACATCACGCTGGAACTCGTGGCCCGTGTCGAGGCCGAGCACGAGGAGGGCGAGAGCGAGGGCGTCGTCGTCTTCGACCGGTTCGTGGTCGGCGGCGGGTTCCGGCTCGCCGAGGGCGCCGAGCACAGCGTGCCGTTCAGTGTGACCCTGCCCTGGGAGACGCCGGTCACCGAGTTGTACGGGCAACCGCTCGGCATCGTCCTCGGGGTGCGCACGGAGCTGTCCGTCGCCGGCGCGAGGGACCGGGGCGATTTGGACCCGCTCGCCGTCGGGCCGCTGCCCGTGCAGGAGGCGATCCTGGAGGCGTTCGGGCAGCTCGGCTTCGGCTTCCGCTCCGCGGACCTCGAGTACGGGCGCATCGGCGGCACCGGCCAGAGCCTGCCGTTCTACCAGGAGATCGAGCTGACCCCGGCGCCGCGGTACGCGCACGAGGTGAACGAGATCGAGGTGACCTTCCTCGCCACGCCCGGCGGCATGGAGGTCGTCCTGGAGGCGGACAAGCGCGGTGGGCTGTTCTCGTCGGGGCATGACGCGGTCACCCGGTTCACCGTGGGCCACGACGACATCCACCACCAGGACTGGAACGCGCTCGTCGACTCCTGGGTCCGGCAGGTGATCGAGCACCGGTCCGCGTACGGCACGCACGCCGCGTACGGGCAGGACCACGGCGGTTTCCACGAGGACGGCCACCGGTCAGGGCCGGGTGTCGGCACCGCGGTCGCCGCGGGCGCGGCCGGGCTCGCCGTCGGCGTCGTCGGGGGCATGGTCGCCGCGGAGGTCGTCGACGAGGTCGGGGACTTCTTCGAGGGCGACGAGGAGGAGGGGGACGAGGACTGAGGAGCATGGAGTGACGCAGGTCACACCATGAGGCGTGTGTGACCGGGTAGGGAGCCCGTGCTCGCCTGGACCGTTCCAGGGAGAACCACGAGAAACACCGACCCTGGGAGGTAGCGATGTCCTCGAAGCGACGCCGCAAGAAGAAGGCCCGCCGCAAGAACGGCGCCAACCACGGCAGCCGCCCCCAGTCCTAGGGGCGCGGTCGAGAAGACGAAGGGGCGGCACCCACGTGCCGCCCCTTCTTTCTGTTCGGCCGACCCCGTCCGACACCTTTACCGGGTCTTTTATTTTCGGCGTACAACCCTTTTGCCGTACCCGTCCGCAGCGGCCTTCGCGGAAATTCTTCGGATTCTCTGCAACTGCCGCGAGAAATGCGCCGTCTTCTCCTGTGACCACGGTTTGCACACAGCCACATTTCACGGGGAAGGCACTTCCGATGCGCAAGACCATCCGTACCCGCTTCATCGCCGCGGGCGGCGTCGCCGCCGTTCTGAGCCTCGCGGCCGTCACCCCGGCCCTGGCCGGCCCGTCCTCGGGCAGCGGCACGCGCACTGTCGCGGCGGCCCCCGCCTCGCAGGGCGACCCGCGCAGCACCACCACGCGGGTCGCCAATTTCTACGGCGCCTACATCGACGCCATCTGGGACAACGAGGACGCGGGATCGGCCGCCGACGCGAAGGCGCTGCGCGCTTTCTACCTCTCCCCCGCCGCACAGAAGAAGGTGGCCGCATATGAGGCCGAGCAACACGCGGACGGAATTCTGTTCGCGCAGAACGTTCCGGTGAAGTGGGCGGTGTCGTACACCGGCTCGGGGGCCGGGCATTCCACGGCTCTGGTGACCCTCACATGGAGCGACGGTAAGGACGCGCAGGTCACCAAGGTCAAGGTGCAGTCCGACCTCACCACCCGGAAGATCACCGACCTGGCCCCGGTCGGCTGACCGGCTGACCGGCCGGGCGGCTGAGGGACGTCAGTCGTCCTCCGCCCGGAAGTCGCACCACACCGCCTTGCCCTCGCCGCGCGGCTCCACGCCCCAGGACGACGCGACCGCCTCCACCAGGAGCAAGCCCCGCCCGGAGGTGGCGGTCTCGCCGGGCGATCTGCGGCGCGGGCGGGAGCTGGAGCGGTCCTTCACCCAGAGGCGGACGCGGCGGGGCGGCCCGGTGAGCACCTCCAGGGTGAGGATCGCGCCGCCCTCGGTGTGGACGAGGGCGTTCACGAGGAGTTCTCCCGCCGCCAGTTCGACGTCGTCGGCCACCGAGCCCAGACCCCAGCACATGAGGTGGTCGCGCAGGGCCGCCCGGGTGTCGGCGAGCCCCTCGGGGTCGGCCTGGTGGACGTAGCGGTGGATGCGCGGCTCCTGCGGGGTGCCGGGGTCGGGCAGCCGGCGCAGCACGAGGAGCGCCACGTCGTCACTGCTGCCCCAGCGCTCCCACAGCGCCCGCGAGAGGTGGTCCGCGAGCTCCTCGGCGGACTCAGGGCCGGTGCGCAGCACCTCGGCGAGGTTGCGGATACCGGTGTCGAGGTCGAGCCCCGCGTCCTCCACGAGCCCGTCCGTGCACAGGACCAGCGTCTCGCCGGGCACGAGGTCGAGCCGTACCTCGGGGTAGTCCTCCATGCCGAACTCGCTGGCGAGCCCGAGCGGCAGCCCGCCCCGTACGCGGGGCACGCCGACCTGCCCGTCGACGTGCCGGACCAGGGGCGGGAGATGTCCGGCCCGCACCGCGCGGACGATGCCCGTCGCGGGATCGAACTGCGCGTAGGTACAGGTCGCGAACCGGTCGGTGTCCAGTTCGGCCAGGAACCGTGAGGTGCGGGAGAGCACGGTCGCGGGCGCATGGCCCTCGCCGGCGAAGGCGCGCAGGGCGATGCGCAGTTGCCCCATGATGGCGGCGGCGTGGGTGTCGTGGCCCTGGACGTCGCCGACGACCACGCCGATGCGGCCCCGGGGCAGGGTGATGACGTCGTAGAAGTCGCCGCCGACGTCCCGGCCGCCCCAGGCGGCGTGGTAGCGCACGGCGACCTCGGTGTCCGCGACCTCGGGGACGCCGCGCGGCAACATGGTGGCCTGGAGGCTCTTGGCGATGTCGCGTTCCTCGTCGAAGAGCATGGCGCGCTGCAGCGACTGGGCGACGATGCCGGACAGGCCGATGCACAGATTGCGGTCCGCGTCGGTGAACTCCTTGCGGCCCCGGTAGAACAGGGCGAGTCCGCCGATGGCGCGGTCCTGCGCGACGAGCGGCAGGAAGGCCGCCGAGTCGAGGTGCATCTCGTCGATATAGGGCCCGATGCGGGGGTAGTCACGGGCGGGGCTGGACAGGGAGCCCATGAAGCGGGGCTGGCGGGTCGTGACGGCCTGGGCGAGCGGCACCGACTCGTCGACCTTGTGCAGTTTGAGTTCGTCGAGGGCCTGCATCGTCTGGCCGACGAGCGCGATCAGCTTCAGGTGGTCGCCGTCGACGAGGCCGAGGACGAGGCCGTCGGCGGCGAAGCGGTCCAGGCCGCTCGCGCCGGAGAGGACGGCGACCACGTCGTCCACGGTGACGGCGCGGGAAAGGGCGTCGGTGGTGCCCTGCACCATGAGGGCGATGCCCTGGCGGTGCTCCTCCCTGGGGTCGACGGCCGCGAGCTGCGTGCCGTCGCCCGCGGCCGGGCGCATCACGCCGACGACGCGGGAGGGGCGGCCGTCCTCGTCGCGCAGGATGCGCCCGCGCGCGTGGATGAGGTGCACGGCCCCGCCCCTGCGGTGGGCGCGGAAGTAGACGCCGTAGCAGTCGGCGCCGGAGGTGATGGCCTCGGTGACCGCGTAGGTCATCCGGACGATCTCCTCCGAGGAGACGCGCTCCCGCAGGGCGGACATGGTGCCGCCGAACTCCTCCGGGGTCAGGTCGAGCAGGTCGTGGGAGCTCGGGTCGAGGCTCACCGCCCCGCTGTCCAGGTCCCAGTCGAAGGTTCCTGTGCCGGTCAGGGACATGCGCTGTTCCAGACCGATGGGTGTCTTCCGTGACTTCCTGGCTGAGGTCATCGCTGTCTCCGGTCTGCCGCTCGTTCACCGTAAGCGCCCGGTGGGCGGAGCGCGCGGTCACCGCCGCGAAAAGTGGAAAGCGGCGTTCCGGTGATGGACCGGGCACCTGGGGTAAAGGGGGCGTTCCGCGGCCCCGACGGCCGTGGAGCGACCGGGGGCGGTGGGTGTCCCCGGATGTTCGTCGAGAAGGGAGCGCGTTCCATGAGGGTCGGCACGAGGGTCGGCAGAGCGGTGACGACGGCGGTCGCGGGGGTGGCCCTGGCGGCGCTGGCGGGGTGCGGGAGCGACGACGGCGACGACGAGCCCTTCGCGGGCAAGAGCGCCGACGACATCGCGGCGGACGCGATCCAGGCCACCAAGCAGGCCGACTCGCTGCACATGAAGGGCACGGTGCGTCAGGCCGGGGCGTCGGGGACCAAGGTCACCGTCGATCTGTCGGTGGACCAGGAGAAGAACTGCGAGGGCACGATCAGCACCGGTGGTTCGCAGGCGGACGTACGCCACACGAACGCGACGCTGTACCTCCGCGGCGACGAGGAGTACTGGCGACACGCCCTCAAGAGCCAGCCGGGTGGCGACAAGGTCGTGCCGAAGGTCGCCGACAAATGGGTGAAGGCACCCGCCGACGACTCGATGACGCAGGGCCTGTGCGACAAGCAGGGGCTCGTCGCGTCCATGGACGAGGACAAGTCGGAGCGCAAGGGGCTGAAGAAGGACGGCACGACCACCGTCGACGGCGCCGAGGCGATCAAGCTGACGAAGAAGACGTCGGGCGGCGAGACCCTCACCCTGTACGTGGCCACCGAGGGGAAGCCGTACATCCTGCGGACGACGACGAGTGGCGGCGAGGAGCCCAACACGGCCACGTTCAGCGACTACGGCAAGCCCGTCCGCCCGCAGGCTCCCGGGTCCGGCGAGACCGTCGACCTCAAGGAGCTGGCCGCGTCCGGGCAGAAGGCCTGACCCCCGCGAACGATCGGAAAGAGGTGCCCATGTCCGCGTCCTTGCTCGAGTCCGTCGACCTCGACGCCCCCGTCTCCGTCGCCTGGGAGCTGTGGAGCGACGTGTCCCGCTGGCCCGCCTTCCTCAGCCACGTACGCCTGGTGGAGCCGCTCGACGAACGGCGCTTCGCGTGGCAGCTGGAGCTGCCCGGGGCGGACAAGAACTTCGTCGCCGAGCTCACCGAGGTGGTCCCGGAGGAGCGGATCGCCTGGCACACCGTCGAGGGGGTGGACCACGCCGGGGTGGTGACCTTCCACCGGCTGAGCGACACCACGAGCCGGGTGACGCTGCAGATCGAGTACGACCCGAAGGGGTTCGTGGAGCGCCTCGGCGCCCTCACCAACCTCGACTCGACGCTGGCCAACTACGACCTCGGCGAGTTCCAGAAGCTCGCCGAGACGGCGGCCCGCGAGCGCGGGCTCACCTGAGAGCCTGTCGCTCACGGCAGAGGCGCCCGCCCCGTGCAGGGGCCCGCCCGGCCTTGT